>NZ_JBFUIB010000017.1:0-37965 GCF_056402095.1 Peribacillus sp. P4_C12 | reverse complement strand
AGATCGTACCCTGTATGCACACAAATATAATCAACGCCCAGTGCATCAATTTCGGCTGCACGTTTTGCGATATCTTTTACATTAATCATATCAACAAGGATTTGTGTTCCTTGTTTTTTAGCTTCTTCCACTGCACCCTTGATTGTTGCATCATCCGTCGCACCAAGAACTGTGATGATAGAAGCACCAGCTTCAGATGCTTTCATAACTTCATATCCGCCAGCATCCATAATTTTCAGGTCAGCCAGTACGGTTAAATTAGGAAATGCTGCACTAACTTCTTTTACTGCTCTAAGACCTTCATTAATGACAACCGGAGTTCCGATTTCTACTACATCGACAAATTGCTCTACTTCTTTCACTACTTCTATTGCCTGTGGAATGTTTACAAGATCTAATGCTAATTGAAGTTTCATGAATACTTCACTCCTTAAGTAAATTGTTTTTTTTATATTTGTATTTGATACTGCCTTTATTGTAATCTCTAATTATTTAAAAAAGAAGTACACACTTTTATATCATATAGTGTCCAAAAGTATACTATTAGTAAAGTAACTAAATGAAATATACATAGATCTGCTTTTTGTATGTCCCTTGGAAAAAAATTTGTCAGTGTTCATCCACTATTATGCAGGTTGTTAGAGGGAAAGATGTGAATCGACAAGGAAATTGTATACTTATTATCGGCAATTATTTAGTATCGTAAATTGAGAACCGAGCAACTGATCTAATTCAATAGAGCTCTTATCATTCTGTCCTCCGATGGGGGTTAACAAGCTAAAAACCACAGGGAGAAACCTTTATAAAGGTTTCTCCCTGTGGTTTTTGGTGCCCAATCGCCTAATAAAATTTACTTTTCCTTAATCTGTGTCATCATCGGCGCTAAAATACCCAATATCAGCATTTATGTATTTATTCACTGTCTTTCGATCAAACCCTGTTTCTTCAGCAATAGCTGTTTTTGTCCATCCTTTTTGATGTAATTCTCTTATCATAAAAAATTCCCCTGTCTTCAGCATCGTCTCAAACACTCCAGCTCTATTAAGTGATGAGACAATTATCTGTTATTATTGGGGAATTTAAAGAAATAAAGATCAAGTACCTCATTCATCGAAGCGTATGGTTAGGGAGAGTAAATTAGAAGCATTTAAGCCTTATCTTCTCCAAAGAATCCAAGAAGGAACGACAAATTGTATGGTTCTATTTGAGGAAATTTAAGCCATGGGATACGAGGGGAAAACAACCATCCTCCAAGAGTTGGTAAAACCCTATCGGGGCCACCGTACGATTTGAAACAGCATCAGGAAAAACAAGCTCCGATGGTTTGGGCGGATGTAGGTATGTATGAAGTAGATGGTAGCCTTCTAAAAGTTTATGCATTCAACAGGATTCTGAGTTATTCCAGAATGAAATATGTGGAGTTTACAACAGATATGAAATTAGAAGTACTCATGAAAGCCACATGAATGCCTTTGCTTACTTTAATTGTCTACCGGAACAGATTTTCTATGACAATATGAAAACAGTTGTCACAAAGCATAGTCCAGTAGAGATTCGCTTTAATCGAACGTTTGAAGATCTTCTAGCCTATTATGGAATCGTTCCAAAAGCGTGAAACCTCATTGCCCTCAAACAAAAGGAAAGTGGAAAGAACGGTTCTATACGAAATAATGGTGTACTTAATAATACTATCTAATAAAAAAGTGCGTACTTACAAATAAAAAATATAGATATTATACTTTTATCTACATAGATAATCCTCATCTAAGAACTATTCCTTGGTACATTTATAAGAATCATACTTCACCACAAATTACTGGGGGGATTAAATGACTATTCCACGTAATAATATTTTATACAAGAATTTGTTCAAATGTCCTAAAACGTTGGAAGTACATTTTGTGACCTTTTTCTATTTAGAGAAACAGGGGATTTAGATAATAAGATAAATTTTCCCTACTAAAAAATAATTCCTGTCTAACGTAGGTTACCAATATGGAAAAAAGAAAGATGAGCAATTTAGAAGTACATTATTCTAACTGGAGGCAATCGAGATGAAAGTAGGATTAATCGGTTTAGGAAAAATGGGATTAAACTTAGGCCAAAACCTAATTGAACAAAACCACGATGTTGTGGCCTATGATTTAGATTCCTGTGCTGTACAAGAAATGGAAAGAAATGGAGCTAAGGGAACAACTAATATACTAGAGCTCATTAATTCATTAGAACAACCTCGAATTATTTGGCTTATGGTTCCACATGACGCAGTTGATTTAGTAATTAATGAAGTGACACCGTTTTTAAGTATTGGCGATATTTTAATTGAAGCGGGCAATTCCCACTATAAAGATACAATTCGTCGATACAACAGCCTAAAGAAATATGGTGTGAGCTTTATGGATGTCGGGACTTCTGGTGGGATGGAAGGTGCTAGAAAAGGAGCCTGTTATATGATTGGCGGGGACCTTGAAGCATGGCGCATAGTGGAGCCCATTTTCAGCGATACAGCTGTAAAAAATGGATATTTGTATGCAGGAAAAGCAGGGAGTGGCCACTTCTTAAAAATGATCCACAATGGGATTGAATACGGAATGATGGCTGCCATTGGGGAAGGATTCGAACTATTAGAGAAAAGCGAATTCGAGTATGACTATGAGAAAGTAGCAAGAGTATGGAATAACGGTTCGGTTATTCGTTCATGGCTTATGGATTTAACGGAAAATGCATTTTCTAAAGATGCAAAATTAGATGAAATCAAAGGGATAATGAATTCTTCTGGTGAGGGAAAATGGACGGTCGAAACCGCTTTTGATTTACAAACCGCCACTCCCGTCATTGCGATGGCCTTATTGATGCGCTATCGTTCATTAGAAAACGATACATTTACAGGGAAAGTGGTAGCCGCCCTACGCAACGAATTTGGAGGGCATGCTGTGGAAAAAAGTGAGAAAGCCACTAGCGTTTAAAGACAATGCACTTCCATGAGAGGCTTCTAGTGAAAGAATATATAAGGTTCACTTCAGTAAAATCTAATATTTAAGCAGATAAATAAAAGACAGAAGAAAAGCAGAAAAGTGCAGCTTGGAATTACATAATTACAATTCCGATAAAGTAGAGAGATTAATATGACAACATTACAGATCAAATGATATTTATTGAGTGAAAAAGAACGTGAAACTTGAAAGAACTTTCTTTGTTAGTAAGATAAGGATTTATTTGTTCTGTTTACTGACATTGATATCCAAAGTTATTGAAAGGTATTAATGAATTTAATAATTAAATGGTTTGAAGTAGAATATTTGCTAATTGAACAGATGAAAGATGAAAGATGAAAAATATTTCAATCAAAAGGAGGAAATAAAATGAAAAGAAACAATACAGTTATTCTAAATGAAGTATTGGTAGGATTATATTACGATAAAGAATTAGATAGAATGTTAAATCAATTATCAGATTACTACCAAGTTGATAAACATGATTTTACTATAAGTAGAGTCAATCCAAATTGCTACAATAGAGAATTGATTACTTGATTGAGAGTAGACAAATAATCAATTACTACGATTCTTGGGCATCTTCAACGTGGGGGATCTCCTAGCGCTTTCGACCGTATGATGAGCAGTCAGATGGGAGAAAAAGCCGTCGATTTACTTGTTGAAGGAGAAAAAGGTGTGATGGTAGGTTTGATAAATGGTAAACTGATTCATTCCTCTTTTGAGGAAGCAGCAAAAGAGAAGCATACGATTGATTTGTCCATCTATCATTTAGCAAGAAGTTTTTCTATATAAAAGGGATGATCCGAATGAGAAGTACAAAGATTGTTTGTACCATTGGTCCAGCTAGTGAAGATCCTGAGGTAATAAAAAAGTTAATATTGGCGGGCATGAATGTGGCTCGTCTAAATTTTTCCCATGGGTCGCATGAAGAACATGCATCGCGTATTGAGACAATACGTACCTGTGCCAAAGAGTTAGGGCTACATATATCGATTATGCTGGATACCAAAGGCCCTGAAATTCGCACAGGAGCTTTAGAAAATAGTCAGATTTTCCTTAGAAAAGATGCTTCGTTTATTTTGACTACAGAAAAGATAATTGGAAATCAGGAAAAAGTAAGCATTACTTATGACATGCTTCCAGAGGACATCTATGTTGGAGCTAAAATCTTAATTGATGACGGGCTTATTGAGCTTCATGTTGAATCAATCTACGAAAGAGAAATTTATTGCCGAGTGATAGATGGAGGTGTTCTAAAAGAACGAAAAGGAGTCAATTTACCAAAAATATCCACTAAACTCCCTGGCTTAACTGAAAAGGACATAGCTGATATTGCTTTTGGCATTCGTATGCGCGTAGATTTTATCGCTGCTTCTTTCGTCCGGAAGACAGAAGACGTACTTCAAATCAGAAAAATAATCGAAGAGTTCGGGGCTAATATTTCGATTATTGCTAAAATTGAAAATCAAGAAGGTGTCAATAATGCCAAGGATATCTTAAATGTGGCTGATGGCTTGATGGTGGCCAGGGGAGACTTAGGAGTAGAAATTCCTGCCGAGGATGTTCCGTTGGTCCAGAAAAAGTTGATAAAAGCTTGCAATGCAGCAGGAAAACCGGTGATTACGGCAACCCAAATGCTTGATTCCATGCAGAACAATCCAAGACCAACTAGAGCAGAGGCTAGTGATGTGGCTAATGCTATCTTTGACGGGACCGATGCCATCATGCTTTCTGTTGAAACGGCTGCCGGTACATATCCCGTCGAATCTGTTGAAATGATGAATAGAATCGCAATGAAAGTAGAGTCTTCCCTGATTTATAAACAGCAGGTCAACCATACATCCAGCAGTCAAATGACCGTTACTGCTGCAATGGGACAGGCTGTGACCAAAACGGCCCAAACATTGAATGCAACAGCCATTTTAACACCAACTGAGAGTGGTTATACAGCGAACGTCGTATCAAAATATCGTCCATCCTGTCCTATCATTGCTGTTACTCCGAGAGAGGATACACTTAATCGTTTGGCATTGGTTTGGGGAGTACACCCCATTTTATTTGATGGTGCTGATAATACCGATGAAATGATGGGAAAGGCGATTCAAGCCGCCTTGAAGAAAAAGGCCATTAAGCAAGGAGAATTAATCGTGATTACAGCAGGTGTACCTGTTCGCCAAACGGGAACAACAAACATGATGAAGGTTCATGTGGTGCAAGATGTAATCCCAATAAGAGTGAGGAAGAAAAATGAAAGTAGCAATTGCATCTGATCATAGTGGAGTGAATATTCGGAAAGGTGTAATCTCATTGATGGAGGAGCTGAATATAGAGTATATAGACTTAGTGTGTGAATGCAGCTCCTCTGTTGACTATCCAGATTACGCGATTCCAGTAGCGAATAAGGTAGAACGTGGTATTCTAATTTGTGGTACGGCATTGGAATGAGCATTAAGGCAAACAAAGTAAAAGGTATACGCTTTTTTCGCTTGTGTACGATTTGTATAGTGCTAGGGTAACAAGAGCTAGTTTCTTAGATTAAAAGAATCTGAACGTATTTGCAATACAGAAATTGATAAATTTTCATAAATTAGAATTTTATGAAAAAGGGCAATGGTTTTATCGTTTTTTATCAAGAAAGAATATAATTTGGATAATTCCGATTCTTTTTACCTGTAATTTATGTGAAATTCATGTGAAATTTTGTCTGATAATTCCGATTTTTACAATGATTCCAAAAATAGATTTAGTATAATTATATCAAATCAATGGTTCTAGGACGTTCCTATAAGAATTTTTCATTCATTGAATGCATGGAACCTTAGATAATTTTCATTGAATTAAAGAAGGTTGTAAGCGATTACACAATAAAAGGAGGATATATTATGGGCACACAAGAACAGGTATTACAAAAAGTTGGTCACCCTCTAGAGCCGCTAACAGCAGAGGAAATTTTAAAAGCAGTTGCGATTTTAAAAGAGCAAAAGAACTTAAATGACTCAGCAAGATTCGAACAAGTTGGATTATATGAACCTGCAAAAGAAGTTGTATTAAATTTTAAAGAAGGGGATCCGGTTACACGGGAAGCCTTCATAATCGTTTTAGATACTAAAGATAGTAAAACATATGAAGCAGTCGTCTCTATTACGAAAGAAGAAGTAAGTTCATGGGAGCATATTCCAGGCGTTCAACCATCATTTCTTCTAGAAGAGTATAGTGAACTTGAGGAAACAGTGAAAAAACATCCTGACTTTCTGGCAGCTCTTCAAAAACGAGGTATTGAAGATCCAAATTTAGTTATGGTCGATCCTTGGTCTGTTGGCTACTTTGGTATACCAGAAGATGAAGGTAAAAGGCTTGCTCGTGCACTATGTTTCGTGAGAAAGTTTCCTGGTGATAATGCTTATGCTTATCCACTTACAGGTCTATTACCAGTAGTCGACTTAAGTACGATGGAAATTGTAAGAATTGAAGACTCTGGAGTAAAACCGATTGCTCCTAAGGATGCACTTTATAAACCCGAACAAAATGAAAATATAGAAGTTCGTACAGATTTAAAACCAATAGAAATTACACAACCAGAAGGTCCAAGCTTTGAAATTGAAGGACATAACATTAAGTGGCAAAAGTGGGACATTCGGATTGGTTATACAGCTAGAGAAGGACTTGTTCTTCATACAGTAAGTTATGAGGAAAAAGGGAAAAAACGTCCAGTGTTATATCGTGCAGCTTTATCAGAAATGGTTGTTCCTTACGGGGATACAAACCCTGCCCATGACTGGCAATGTGCCTTTGATGCAGGTGAATACGGAATAGGGCAGTTAGCGAACTCTTTAGAGTTGGGTTGCGACTGTTTGGGTCACATTCACTACTTCGATGCCACAATGGCAACTGGTAAAGGTGAAGTGCATAGAATCCCTAATGCAGTTTGTCTTCACGAGGAAGATTATGGAATTGCGTGGAAGCATACTGATTGGAGAACAAATGATGTAGAAGTACGTCGCTCACGCCGTTTAGTAATCTCGTTCTTCACTACAGTAGCAAACTATGATTACGGATTCTTCTGGTACTTCTATACAGATGGAAGAATTGAACATGAAGCTAAATTAACAGGAATATTGAACGTTGGTGTGATTGAAGCGGGTGAAAAACCGAAGTATGGTTCAGAGGTTGCACCACAGATCAATGCACCAATCCACCAACATTTCTTTAATTACCGTATTGATCCATTTATCGATGGACAAAAGAATTCAGTTGTAGAATTGAATACAGTAGCATCGAAACCAGGTTCAAGTTCAAACAATCCAAGATTAAATGGTTTCTATGCTGAAACGACAACTTTAAAAACAGAACTAGAATCACAACGCACAATGAATCTTGAAACATCAAGAGGATGGAAGATTATTAATCCTAACTCCAAAAACTTTGTTGGGGAGCCAGTGGCTTATGAACTTGTGCCTGGTCACAACACTATTCCATATCTGCACGAAGAGTCAAGTGTAATGAAGCGTGCAGGATTTATTAAAAATCACTTACATGTTACAAAATTTGACCGCGATCAAATGTATGCTTCTGGAAAATATCCTAACCAAAATAAAGGTGGAGATACCTTAGATCATTGGGTAAAAGCTAACCGCCCAATTGAAAATGAGGATATTGTCGTTTGGTATAACATGGGTGTTCACCATATTGTACGTCCTGAAGATTGGCCAGTAATGCCAACTGCCTATATCGGATTCGAGTTAAAACCTCATGGGTTCTTTGATGGAAATCCGGCGTTGGATCTTCCACGTCCGGCAAAAGGTACAAGTTGTTGCAATAAGTAAAAGGGTGTGTGAAAAAAGGGATTGTCTATTATATTCAATTCCTTTTTCACCCTTTTTTATAAATAGGTTAAAAAGTCATTTATTTATGGAGGTACACCTATGTTACTGATGATAAGTACTTTACTCGTCTTAATATATACAAGTGCCTGTTTACTAAAAGTATATCGTAATCGAAAGATTTTAGTAAATATGACAGGTATGATGGTTGCAATGATAATGGGAATGGCTAGTAGCACAGCGATTGGCTTAATTTCTGGAGTCATTTTCAAAGGCGATTTAACCCTTTCTACCATTGTTGCAATGAGTTTCAGTATTATAGTTGGTATTTTAGTAGGAAAACCCATAGGCCTTCTTGCCATGGTAGAAGGAATTGCAGCAGGAATAATGGGTGGTATGATGGGGGCAATGTTAGGAGAGATGCTACCTCTAAACAATTTCAACCTCATGTTAGTATTTATAGATATCCTATTTATAATAAGTGCTATGTTCATTATTCATTTTATTAATGTTGAATTAAAGAAAAATCAAGAAAATTTGGTTTCATATCCTCGTTCCTTCCCTTGGATTATTATATCCATTCTTTCGGCTATCATAATATTTACTTGTGCACACCTAGAAACTAAATCGGTGGATTCTTATAACCAGGTTGATGAGACACATGAGCATCACTAGTGTGGGGTTAATTACCATTGTAAATTCTAGCAAATCTGCTATATGCTGTATTTGAATGTGTTGAACATCTGAGTTTTATAGGAGTGAATTGTTATGAAAGCCCTTACCTTTTTCCCTTCTCAACCTGAAATTCAATATAAGATGGATAATTATATTGAGCATAAACCATTAGCATCAAACATTGCATTATATTATCAATTTAAAACCCAAAAAGAATCTGTTAGTTCATTTTCACTTATTCCTGATGGATCTATTGATCTCCTATTTTGCTGTTGCCCAAATAAACCTTCCTCTTTCCTTTGGACCAGTCCACTTCATCGAAGTGAACAACTAGATTTTCAAGAAGGATGTGAGTATTTTGGTGTTCGATTTTTTCCTGAACAAAGAATTATTAATTTGAAGTATTCTATGAGAGAGCTCCTAGGGAAAAAAATTCCTTTAGTGGATATTTTGCCTCTAGATTTTATTATGGAGAAAATATTAGTTGGAAAGTCTTTTGATGAAAGGGTAAAGCTATTTGAAAAGTTTATTAAAAGTTTACCTTCTGAATTCAGTTATCAGAATGTTGTGGAATATTCGATTAAACAAATTTACTTATCCAAAGGAAATATAAATATCAACCAATTAACGATGGATACTGGATATTCAGACCGATATTTACGCAAAAAATTTGAAGAATCTATAGGATTTTCCCCAAAGCAATTTAGCGAAATTGTTAGATTCCAAAATTCTTTAGCCATGATTTTCAAGGGGAATAACAGTTCATTAGATATCGTACATGAAAACGGATATCATGATCATGCACATTTTATTAAAGGATTTAAAAAATTTGCTCTCTTAACTCCGATTCAATTTATAGAAAATCTTTCTCATATTATGTAGTGCCTATAAATTATATATCCAGAATGATTAGAGATTAAACATTATTTATTATTAAATTAGATAGGGAGGGATTTCTTAGTGAGTTCTAATAATTTGGAGTTGAAAAAAGTTCTGGGTCCTTTACAAATATGGGGCCTAGGAGTAGGTATTGTTATTTCAGGTTCATATTTTGGATGGAATTATGGCCTAGCTGAATCTGGGTTTGTCGGAATGTTAATTGCTACTGCAGTAATTGGAATTATGTATGTAACATTGTGCTTGTCACTTGCTGAGTTATCTACTACGATGCCTCACGCAGGAGGAGCTTACGCTTTTACAAGAAGAGCAATGGGGCCATTAGCCGGATTTATAACTGGCATAGGTGTAACATTGGAGTTTGCTGTAGGTACAGCGGTGTTTACATCTGGTGCAGGTTATTACGTACATTTTCTAATTCCTGCAATCGATCCTATCCTTGCTGCAGCAGTCCTATATGTATTTTTCTTTATTGTTCATATTTTGGGTGTTAATGAATATGCGACAATTGAAATGATCCTTGTTACGATATCCGTAGGTGTTGTCCTACTTTTCTCTTTTTATGGGATGCCACATATTAGTGCTGATAAGCTATTCGGGGGTGATCTCATTCCTGGAGGAATTTCTGGTATTTGGGCAGCTCTCCCTTATGCAATGTGGTTGTACATCTGCATGGAAATGTTACCGATGCTATCAGAAGAATGTCGTGATCCCGTTAAAGATATGCCTAAAGGTATTATGAGGGCCATTTACACACTTGTTATCCTTGCAATCCTCGTAGTCACAGTCACTGTTGGTCTTGGTGGAGCTGAGGGTACGTCTAAAGAAGCAAACCCTCTCTCTTATGCAATAGCAACTGGCGTTAATGAAAATTCATGGTTAATTAGCGTCCTTTCTGTAGTCGGTCTATTCGGTATGCTTTCGAGTTTAGCAGGAGCAATCTTAGCCTATTCCAGACAAACTTTTGCCTTGTCAAGAGCTGGATACTTACCAAAATTTTTATCTAAATTAAACAAAAAACGCCGTACCCCCTATATGGCTATCCTTGTACCCGGTGCAGTAGGGTTCATTTTTGTTCTAATGTTTAATCCAGATCGATTAATTTTAATAGCCACTTTTGGGGCCCTAGTTTCTTACATTATGATGAATTTATCACTCATTATTTTACGCATAAAAGAGCCGAATCTTGCGCGCCCATATAAAGCACCACTTTATCCAATAGTACCAATCGTATCTATTATCATCAGTATACTTGCTTTGTTTTCAAGTGTTTTTAAAGATCCTACCTTTTTCTTCATTAATATAGCCATTTTTAGTGTAGCCATTGTTTATTTCTATGTATGGGCAAGACATCGTATCAATAGCGATGCTCCAGAAGAACAATTTTCTATTATTACAGGAGAAGTAGAAAATGGAGAAATAAAAGAATCAGTATAACTAAAAAAATAACGTTCTTCTATTTCATCTAACACTCTCTATCATGGTGAATTGTTCTATACACATAAAAGAAAGAATTATGATCAAGATTGCACCTTCCATTCATTCAGCTAACTTTGCACGGCTTTAAGAAGATATAAAAGATGTTGAACGAGGCGGAGACGTTTCATCCATGTGGATGTGATGGATGGACATTTTGTGCCAAATATAACAATTGGCCCCTTAATTCGAGGCAATAGACTCGTCACAAACTTACCTTTAGATGTGCATTTAATGATAGAAAATCAAATCAATATATTAGGGTGTTCGTCCAAGCAGGTGCCGATATATTATCGGGTCATGTTGAAGCATGTCATCTTTTGAACAGAACCATTAAACAGATTAAATCTGAAGGCATGAAAGCTGGAGTGGTATTAAATACTCCGGTTTCAATGATCGAGCATGTGATAGAAGAAGTTGACCTTGTATTGTTTATGACAGTAAATCCAGGGTTTGGGAGACAATCTTTCATTCATTCTGTCCTACCAAATATAAAACAAATTGCTGCCATTGTGGAAGAGAGAAACTTGCAAGTTGAAATTGAAGTCGATGGTGGAGTAAATCCTGAAACGGCTAAACTCTGTATCGAAGCAGGAGCTAATGTCCTTGTTGCAGGTTCAGCCATATATAATCAAATGAATCAAAGTCAGATAATTGCAAATATTTGAATTGAAAATCAAGTGTTAAATAGACGTTAAAAGCGAACACAAACTGAGATCCGAGTGATTAAATAATTTCTGTAGAATTGCATGGACCCATCCCTGATTAATAGATTTAGTAACCAAAGTTTTTCTCAACGGATGGGTCCGATTCTTTCTTTAATCCAATCGCATTTGTAGTCTGTTAAAATCAAAAATAATGTGGTGGTAGAAATGTATATCCTAATGATCGGCTTAAATTACAAAACAGCTTCTGTTGGGACCCGAGAACGTTTTGCTTTTAAAGAAGAGACGAAAGAACAAGCCATTCGGGTATTAAAAAACACAAAAAGCATTTCAGAAGGCGTCATTTTAGGAACATGTAACCGTACCGAAATCTATGCCGTAGTTGACCAATTGAATACAGGACGACATTATTTAAAAAGCTTTCTTGCCAATTGGTTTGGAGTAGATAAACTTGAGTTTTCTGACTTCCTTTACATTAAAGAAAACGATGAAGCTGTTGAACATTTATTTCGAGTAACTTGTGGACTGGACTCCATGGTTTTGGGAGAGACACAAATATTAGGACAAGTGAAAAATTCCTTTTTTCAAAGTCAGAATCTTAAGAGTACAGGCACTATTTTTAATATGCTGTTTAAACAGGCAATAACACTGGCAAAACATGTTCAAACGAGTACTGATATTGGGAAAAATGCTGTTTCTGTTAGTTATGCCGCCATTGAATTAGGAAAGAATATCTTTGGAGATTTTCGGAATAAGACGGTGGTTATTGTCGGCGCTGGTAAAATGGGAGAATTGACAGCAAAACATCTCCATGAACAAGGGGTTAACACATTCGTTGTGGTGAACCGAACGTATGAACGGGCAAAAAGTGTTGCTGACCAATTTAACGGCAAAGCGATCTCAATTCAAAATCTGACAGGAGCTTTGATTGAAGCTGATATAGTCATTTCTTCAATTATTACAGACAGCTATGTACTGACAAAACAACAGATTCAAGCAGTTTCTCAGAGAAGAAACTATCGTCCTTTATTCATGATCGATATCGCTGTGCCTAGAAATCTTGATTCCGACATTAATGATTTGGACAATGTTTTCTTATATGACATCGATGATTTAGAAGGTATTGTGGAAGCTAATCTTGAAAAACGATCCCAAGAAGCTGAAAAAATTAATTTAATGATCGAAAAAGAATTAATTTCTTTTAAATCGTGGATAAGCACATTAGGTGTTGTTCCGATTATGGCTGCACTGAGGGAAAAATCATTAACCATTCATCAAGAGGCTGTTCGCCATATTGAGAATAAGTTACCAGATTTAACGCAAAGAGAACTGAAAATTATTCGTAAATACTCAAAAAGTATCGTAAACCAGATGTTACATGATCCATTAATTGGAATCAAAGAAATGGCTGCTACTCCAAACAAAAAGGAAGTGTTAGATATATTTATCCAATTATTTAATTTAGAAGAAGAAATATATAAACAAAATCAAATGAGAGAACACAATACGGAGTCGGACCTACCCAATGCATTGCACCCTTCTACTACCATTAGGAATATTCCTGTTCACTCATAAACTAAAGATACTTGAAGAAATGATTCATGATGCTCTTGATTCAAATGATAAGTCTTTATTTTTAAATGATCGACTTAATCTGCAAAATTAAGACTCGTAGTGTGAACAATCTCGATTATTACAAGACAAGAAAACTCTCAAAACATAACCCTTAAAAAAATTCATAATATTCAGGTAATTAAATTTATTATTTAAAATAGTTAATATAAAAACTTCATGAGGTGATTTAATTGAGTACAAATAATAATAATAATAATAATCTTACAACTAGCTGGGGTGCTCCGGTTGGGGACAATCAAAACTCTTTGACAGCCGGTTCTCGTGGACCGACATTAATTCAAGATGTCCATCTTTTAGAAAAATTAGCTCATTTCAATAGAGAGCGGGTTCCTGAACGTGTTGTTCATGCTAAAGGGGCTGGGGCACATGGTTATTTTGAAGTAACAAATGATCTTTCAAAATATACGAAAGCTAACTTCTTATCAGTAAAAGGAAAACGTACTCCGTTATTTATTCGTTTCTCAACGGTAGCTGGTGAAAATGGTTCTGCAGATACTGTACGTGACCCACGTGGTTTCGCTGTGAAATTTTATACAGAGGAAGGAAATTACGATATTGTGGGGAACAATACACCCATTTTCTTTATTCGTGATGCGATTAAATTCCCTGATTTCATTCATACACAAAAGCGTCATCCGCAAACACATTTGAAAAACCCTAATGCAATATGGGATTTCTGGTCTTTATCCCCTGAATCATTACACCAAGTAACCTATTTAATGGGTGACCGTGGGATTCCTGCCACTTTGCGTCATATGCATGGATTTGGAAGTCATACATTTAAATGGACGAACGATGAAGGTGATGGCGTTTGGATTAAATATCACTTTAAAACAGAACAAGGTGTTAAAAACTTAACAGAAGAAGTTGCAGCACGTATTGCTGGTGAAAATCCTGATTATCATACAGAAGATTTATTTAATGCGATTGAAAGAGGAGACTTCCCGGCATGGAAACTATATGTACAAATTATGCCATTAGAAGATGCAAATACTTACCGTTTTGATCCATTCGATGTTACAAAAACATGGTCTCAAAAAGATTATCCATTAATCGAAGTAGGTCGCATGGTGTTAGACAGAAATCCAGAGAACTATTTTGCGGAAGTAGAACAAGCAACGTTCTCTCCTGGAACATTAGTACCTGGTATCGATGTTTCGCCAGATAAAATGCTTCAAGGCCGTTTGTTTGCCTACCATGATGCACATCGCCACCGTGTGGGTGCTAACCATCAAGCATTGCCAATCAACCGTGCTCGCAATGAAGTGAAAAACTATCAACGCGATGGCCAAATGCGTTTTGACAACAACGGTGGTGGTTCTATCTACTACGAACCAAATAGCTTCGGAGGCCCGACAGAATCAGCTAATGCGCAGCAAGCTGCTTACGCAGTTTCTGGTGTAGCTGAAAGCGTGGCTTATGATCATAATGACCACTATACTCAAGCTGGTGACTTATATCGTTTGATGAGTGAAGAAGAGCGTACACGTTTAGTCCAAACCATTGTGGGTGCGATGACACCTGTTGAAAAAGTTGAAATTAAACTTCGTCAAATTGGGCACTTCCATAAGGCAGATTCAGAATTTGGATCACGTATCGCCGAGGGACTTGGTTTATCAGTATCACAAGAGGTTTAAGATCATTATATGAATGATGATTACAAGTTTAAAAAATGATTTTTAAACTGTAATGCATTCTCACTTATTCTCTAATGAATTAAAAATTCAATTCTAACGAAAAGATCATCTTAGTGATGGTCTTTTCTACTACCTTACTTAAAATATGACTAATGAGGTGTTGAATATGTATCAACATCGTTTGGATAAAGGATTTAAGCTTTTTAAATTAAATGGTTTAAAAATGACACTCCAACGTAAGGCCATCATGGAATATTTAGCAACTTCTGAATCTCATCCAACAGCTGATGACATTTTTAATTCATTAACAAAGAAGTTGCCCAGTTTGACAAATGCGACCGTTTATAATAATTTAAAGTGCTTAAAAAAATTGGGCATTATAAATGAACTCACTTTTGGCCAGGCTTCCAGCCGTTACGAATGGGCAACCTCCCTTCATTACCATGTTGTATGTTTATCTTGTGGAAAATTACGTGATTTTAACTACCCTAGATTAACAGATGTAGAGCTATTTGCTGAAAAAAAATCGGGCTATAGCATAAACCGACATCACTTTGAGATTTATGGAACCTGTTCAGACTGTAATCATAAAAATATATAAAAATTACATAAATGTTTCATTATTTAAATAGGTAATATTTTTATCTTGTTGATTCAATAAAACACACTTAGAATCCATATGTAAGGAGTCTTTATATTGCAAAGATTGGGCATGTTAAAATCATTTAATGAGTTAGTGTAAGAGAAGAATAACAAGAATAGACAAGAATTACTTAATGATAGATAAGCATTAAGTAATTGAAAAACGTATCGCAATGAGTTTAAAAATCTTGCTTTCTTTGTATTTTCATAGAAAAGCTCAGATTATCCTATAAATAATCTGAGAGGAAACTTCCCCTTAAAAACCCCCTTTTTTAAGGGGGTTAGTTAGATAAATTTTACAGTTATGAAAAAATAGTTTTATAAAATAAAAAAGGACATTTTTTTCCCTGTTCCTCGTATCGGCCCCACCTACGCCAATTACTATGACGGCCCCCACATGCCATCCACCCACTTTTAGTATATAAGAAAGCGCTTACATTTTCAATGGTTAATAGAGAACAAATTTCGACAAATACACTCAGAAGGCTGTGGAAACAAATCATCTGTGGAGTGGAAGTGTTGCATATGCTGAAAAAAGGATAACTTCAACAAGGGGTAAAGTCTGTCCAAAGCGAGATTGAATTCATACATAAATTATTTGGAGTAGCATCATAATTCATAGATGAAAAGGATATTGAGGGGTTCTATGTTTCTAACAAAACATATTTGCATCAGAACCAATTTTTGTATTCAATATACCTTTGACAAAAATGGTGAAGAAAGTATCGCGAAATATATTAGAGATTACCAAGATTATTTAGAAAAGCAGGGCTACTAATTAAGTAGCTCCTTTTTTATGGTTTTTTCACCTTGGTTTTGCTTTCTTTAATTCTACATCCTGACGTGACACACTTAGCCACATCTGATTAGGAAATTTGGCCGCTATACGTTTCAACGGACGGACTTTTCCTTTTATTACTATTATTAGCAGTCAATGCATTCAGGAAAAAAATAAAAACATTACGAATTCCGTTAACGGTTATAGGTTGAAGATTTTTTATGAAAGTATGGCATTAAATTGCTTTCATACTTAATCAGTATAAGTAGTAAAATTTTTTTACAAATTTTCTGTTACTTTTTTCCCCTTTGAGATATACATGTTTGAGAATCCATTGCTTATTGGGGTTTCTCGGGTTTTTTTTTCTTTTTTTAAGTTGGCACGATACATGCATTATAAAACAACGAATCATATTTTATATACTTCTGGAGGGAAAATAAATGATCGAACGTTCAATTCAATTTTATAGTGAAGGATATAAGTTAGATGGGACATTGTATCTGCCAAATGATTATCAATCAGGTGAGAAGCGTCCAGCCATTATTTCGAACTCTGGCTACCAAGGGTTTAATGAATTTTACCCAAAATTATTTGCTAGAAACTTAACAGAAAAAGGCTATGTTTGCTTAGGATTTGACTACCGCAGTTTTGCAAAAAGTGAAGGTGAAGAAGGTCGTGTTATATTAAATGAACAAGTAGAAGATATCCAAGCAGCGATTACGTTCCTTTCCATTCAGGAAGAAGTGGATCCACATCAAATTGGATTAATCGGCTGGGGCATGGGTGCTTCCAACGTGGTACGTGTTGCAGCAAAAGACAAACGCATCGGTGCAGTGGCGGCACTTAATGGTTTTTATAATGGGGAAAGATGGTTGCGATCCATTCATACGTATGTTGAGTGGAACGCTATTTTGAAAGCGGTTAAAGAAGATCGTGAATATCGAGTATTAACTGGTAAATCACAACTTGCGGATCCATTTATTCATTATCCACTTGATCCGGCAACAGCTGATTACGTAGGAAAAGAACTAGCGGTCTTAGCGCCGTTCGGAAATAAGACAGTTCTGCAGTTTACAGATTCTATTATCGGTATGAACGCTGAAAGAGAAGTAAAAGATTTGACAGTGCCACTCTTTATCGGACATGGTATCGAAAATTTACTACATCCAATTGATGAAGCATACGGAATTTTTGAAAAAGCAAATGAACCAAAGCAGCTTTATCTCATTAACGGCAAACACAATGATTTTATGTATCATGATAATGATGTATTCCAAGAGTTGATAG
This sequence comes from Peribacillus sp. P4_C12, assembly GCF_056402095.1. NCBI lineage: Bacteria > Bacillati > Bacillota > Bacilli > Caryophanales > Bacillaceae > Peribacillus > Peribacillus sp. P4_C12. The sequence continues at coordinate 20,457 of NZ_JBFUIB010000017.1, read as the reverse complement.
CACAATTAACAACATTTTTTAAATCCAATCTAATAGAAAAAGAAGCAGCAGAAGTAATACAGCTACAAAGTTAAATGAACTAGTTTTTTATACTATTATCCATAAATTAGCATTGCTCATAGTAAAAACAGATGGTAAAGTCACCTCGCCATCTGTTTTTTACTATTTTAGTAAGGGAGGGATGAGCTGTGCAAATTGCACAAGCATTTATAGCAGCAAGTATTCAGTTTAATCCACGGTTAAACAGTTTAGATGAAAATATTCTGGGGTTACTTGAAGCCGTGACAAAAGCAGCCCAAAACGGTGCGAAATTAATTGTTACACCAGAAATGGCCACAACAGGTTACCATTATCAAGATAGAAGATCGATAAAGGAATTTGTTGATACAATACCAGGAAAAACCACTACTGCATTTGAGAAGGTCGCCAAGCTTTATGGAACGCATATTGTCATAGGTATGGCGGAAGTTGATGAGGAAAATGGACTTTATTATAATTCTGCAGCATTAGTTGGTCCAAATGGTTATATCGGAAAGTATCGCAAGGTGCATCAATGGGCCGATGAGGAAACATGGTCTGTTTGGGGGGACCTCGGTGTGCCTGTTTTTGAAACAGAGATAGGTAAGCTCGCAGTAATTATTTGCATGGACTCTTGTTATTTTGAATCAGCACGACTTGCAGCAGTGAAGGGTGCAGATATTCTTTGTTTTCCGACAAATTCAACTGGACAGTCGCTATCGATGCTACAGGCATGGGCAGAAATTAACGGCCTATATGTGATAGGGACAAACCGCTCGAATACAGAGGAAGACTATCATATGATAGGTGCAAGTGCGATTTGGTCACCAAACGGAGAAAAGTTAGCAGAGTCTTCGTATGTAACAGAGGATGATATAAAGAGTGAAGTGGATATTCTTTATGCCGAAATTAATCCATTACTTTATGACAACCGTGCGAAGAGACGAATCGAAAAGAGAAGGCCAGAACTTTATGGTGATTTAATGCTCTATACCGGACCGTGGGAAACGACAAAACACGAGCGCTCAACCGATGTATTTGGCACAAATTCTAGCACTGAGGCATCAATTCATTCAGCCCTTCTACAGTACGAACCGATAGTGGGAGACAAACAAGCAAATCTCCAAAAAATAAATCAACTTATAGCTGGTGCTTTTCAAAAAGCAGCACAGGTAGACAATGTACTATCACTTATTGTTTGTCCAGAACTTTCGTTAACTGGTCTCACTGATTCTCTTGACATTGAAACAGTTCACCAACTTGCAGAAACCGTTGATGGAGTGACTGTCAAAGAAATAAAAAAGCTAGCTATTCAATACAATGTGCATATTGTATTTGGAATGATTGAACTTGAACAAAATCTTTTATACAATTCCGTTTTATTGATTACCCCTACTGGTGAAATTGCTTCTAAGACACGAAAAATTCATTTACTTGACTCGGAAGAGCGATGGGCTACTCCTGGTGAAGACATAGATGTTACTGATGTGAAAGGTTTTGGACGTATTGGATTAATGATTGGCTATGATGCTGCCTTTCCAGAAACAGCAGGCGTGATGGCAGTAAAACGTGCTGATATTATTATTATACCGTCAAGCTGGCACGGAGATTTTGGTCAAGATTTGATGCTTCACCCGAAAATGATGGAAAACAAATATCCAAAAAGCTCGATGACAACTTGGGATGCAATCGCCCGTTTTACACAAGCTTATACTCTTACAGTAAACTTTGTCGGTACAAAAATGGGGTATAAAGGGAGTAGTGGTTTCTATACACTTGATCCAATATATGGAGACGATTTTCCAATTACTGCATCCAGCACAAAAGAGGAAGTATTGATAATAAAAGTTCCAATCGTAAAAAAGGATTGGTGGTTTAACCAGCAGAAACTACTTCTTTCACGAAGGACCTTTTACTATAAACCACTCGTTACAAAAAGCGTGAAACGTGATTTTTACAAGATATAATAAGCTAAGGGATTACCTATGTTAAGATAAGGTAGTAATTTAAAGAAAAACATCAAAATATTACGAAGATTAAAAGTACTTTGTTCTGTGAATGAAGTACTTTTTTATCAAGTTTTATTATACTTGAGGGTTGCTTATGAAACTATTTCAATCAAAACTTACAAAACGATATGTCATGACTGTTTTAGTTGTCGTACTTTTTGTTCTGGCATCTCTTTATTTTATTGCAGTAAATGTAATGAATACATCAGTACGGTCACAAATCGAATATCGTGATGAGCTTATTGCAAAGACTCTTGGGACACAAATTGAAGTTGTACTTGAAAATGCGATTAATGATATGCGTCAAATTTCTCCTGTGGTTGATACATTAGATACCAGTAATAAAACAATTTATCAAACAGAAATCGAAAAAATCATTTCACATGATCCACTTTTTTTGTTTATTGAAGTGTATAAAGAAAATGACCAACGATTAAGGATTCCTGATATTGCATTTCATGGGCAGGTAAGGAATAATTTTATTTTAGAAAGATTGTCTTGGAGTAAAACATACTATATTTCCAATATGATTACCCTTCCAGACGGACGAAAAACAATTGCGATCGCCTACCCATCACTTAATAATAATGGGGATTTTGGTGGTGCAGTCATTGCATATTTAAATTTACAAATACTATCAGATCAAATTGAGAAATTTTCTATAGGAAAAGAGGGAATGAATGCGATCGTAGACAAAAATGGTGCGATTATTGCTCACTCAAATAAAAGCTTTATTGGGAAGTCAATTAATAATCATGAAATCGGTTCATATTTAAAAAAAGAGCGCTTTGGAATTTGGAATGGGCCAATTTTTAATGAACAAATGGTCGTTTCATATAGACCTCTCCTTATGGGAAGAGTCAGTCTTATTGTCAGTGAATCGATAAGTCAAGCAATGGAACCAGCACGATACGTTCAACTTTTACTCATTCAAGGATTTATTATTGTATTTATCATTGCACTTGCACTTGCGTTGCTTGGTGCATTACGGGTTGTTCGTCCAGTTCATATGCTCATTAAGCAGGTACAAGAATATAAAGAAAATAAGCGAAAAACGTTTCATAAAGTGAAGACGAATGATGAATTGGAGGAGCTCTCAATTGTGTTATCTGTTATGGCAACAGCGCTCCGTGAAAAAGAAAGAAGTTTGTTTTATATTTTAGAATCCATTCCATACAGTGTCATTACAACAGATAAGGACGGTCGAATCTTGACTTTTAACAAGGGAGCGGAGAACTTAACTTTGTTTAAGCGTGAAGAGGTGGTTGGAAGCCTTATTTTTGATATACCAATTAAAAAAGACATTCGTGAGTTTATTCTTCTGAAAACGCTACAAGAAGGAAAATCAGTGGACGAAGCTGAAAGCTATATTTTAGATAAGAACCAGCAGGTACATGATGTCCGGATTTATTCATCGATGTTAAAAGGAGAAGATAATGAATACATCGGCTCTATCATTGTGATTCGTGATGTGAGTGAAATAAAAAAGCTTGAAGAATATGTAAAACAAAGTGAACGCCTCGCTTCCCTAGGACAACTTACAGCTGGGATTGCTCATGAAATTAAAAACCCACTCAGCATTATTCAAGCGGCAGCTGAAGCGATACGTTTAGAGTTAGAGGACACTAATGACCTTGATATAAAAATCATTGATGAATTATCAGGGGACATCATAGAGTCAACCGACCGAATGAATAAGCTCTTAACAAATTTTTTAAAACTTACAAAAAATGAAGAGCATCAAGTAATTAAAATTTTTGATCTTATCCAAATAACAGATGAGCTAATGAACTTATTGCGTAAAAAATTTATTGATCAAGATATCAAAGTACATGTCGATTATGAAATAGATCAAGCACTAGTACTAGGGGATAAGCATAAGTTTTCTCAGGCACTGTTAAATTTGTTGATAAACAGTTTACAGGCAATGCAAGAGGGTGGAGTACTCAACATAAAACTTACTGGCGCCGAAACATATTGGCAACTGCAAGTCTCTGATACGGGAGAAGGTATTCCGATGCATAAGCTTAAATGGATATTTAATCCGTTTTACTCTACAAAACCAGAAGGAACTGGACTAGGTCTATCCATTGCGCATGAAATCATTACGCAACACGGTGGAAAGTTATGGGCTGACAGCACAGTTGGACAAGGAACTACCCTATCAATTCAGTTGCCAAAGGGGGAAGGAATATGAACAAAAGCATCTTGTTTGTAGATGATGAAATAAAACTCTTGCGAATTTTATCATCATCATTTCGTAAAAAAGGATATACGGTCACCATCGCAGCAAATGGCCAAGAAGCCCGAAAAAAAATAATAGATCAGGAATCGGACATTGTGTTCCTTGACTTAAATCTTCCGGATGCAAGCGGGCTAGAATTATTAGACGAATTCATTTCTCTTTATCCGCAAAAAGTGTTTATTATTTTAACCGCATACGGTGATGTTGAAAGTGCCGTTTCAGCAATGAAAGCAGGCGCATTTGATTATATTATAAAACCTGCAAAAATGGATGAAATTCAACTTGTTATTGAAAAAGCATATAGCTGGCTTGGTATCAAGCAGGAAAATATTCATTTAAGAGAACAGTTAAAGCAGTTTGAATCGACTAACGGTTTTATTAGTACAAGTTCGGAAATGAAGAGGATTTATGACTTAATAGAACGCGTGTCCACAACAGGTGCAACTGTGCTTCTTCACGGGGAAAGTGGGACGGGTAAAAGCATGATTGCAAAAATGATTCATAATTTAAGTGACAGAAATCAAGCACCTTTCATTGCGATTAACTGTGCAGCGATTCCTGAACATTTGTTAGAAAGTGAGCTTTTCGGCTATGAAAAGGGAGCATTTACTGGAGCAACCACGAGCAGAGCAGGAAAATTTGAAGCTTCACATAGTGGAACGATATTTTTAGATGAAATTGGAGAGGTATCAATGCCGCTCCAAGCTAAGCTACTGCAAGTCGTACAAGAAAAGTCATTTATGAGGCTAGGGAGCAATCAGCTAAAACATGTGGATGTAAGAATTATTTCGGCAACGAATCGAAATTTAAAACACATGGTGCAGGAAGGAAGCTTTCGTGAAGATTTGTATTATCGCTTAAACATTGTTGATATGCATATTCCGCCTTTAAGAGCACGAAAAGAAGATATCCTATTACTCATCGAAGAATTTTTAGAAAAACATCGTAAAAAAATGAAAAAAAACTACCATGTATCAGCACAATTGATGAAAATTCTAACAGATTATGAGTGGCCTGGAAATGTTCGGGAGCTTCAAAATGCCGTAGAGCGCGCTGTTGTCCTATGTACAGAAGAGAATCTATCAATTCAAGATTTTCCAAGTGAAATCCAAGAATTTAGCAAAATACGAGCTACTACTAAAGCAGCATTTTCAATTGATGATTCAAAAACACTTCCAAAGCAGTTAGAGGAGATTGAACGCCAGTTGATAATTACTGCGATTGAAGAAAATCATGGGCAAGTTGCAGCTGCAGCAAGAAAGTTGGGTGTTTCACGCCAGCGTCTCTTGTATAAGCTTAATAAATATTTTGATTAAAAAGATGCCATTCGATAATTTGAATGGCATTTTGTAATTTGTCAAAAAATTTTGTAATTTGTCAAAAAATTTTAACAAAATAGTATTCAATTAGTATGGAACTATCTCCTCTGATCGTTGGCACAACTCTTGCATTCTATAAAAGTAAAAGTAAGAAGAAATATAGGAAAAGGGGATTAAAAATGAGCTTTCATCCATTATTACAAGGTGCTATTGAATTGCATTGCCATAGTTATCCTAGCATTTTCCCAAGAAAGCAAACAGATTGGGAATTGATAGAAGATGTGAAACATGCCAATATGGCTGGAATTGTTTTAAAGTCGCATGAAGCGTCAACTGTTGACCGTTCCACATTAATTCGCTTAAAGGAGCCTGATCTTCATGTATATGGTGGGCTAGTATTGAATGATTTCACAGGTGGACTGTCACCTAAAGCTGTGGATGCAGCAATTAGACAAGGGGCAAAAATCATTTGGATGCCGACTATTTCAGCAAATCAACACTGCTGTAACTTTGGCAAAAAGAAAACGCGTTTTTTTAATAGCGAACGACCACTTGTGAATGCGAACGAAGGCTTAACCATTTGGAATGATAACAATGAAATCAAAACGGAAGTTCATGAAATTCTAGCATTAATTGGAGAAGCAAATATTACTCTTGCAACTGGGCATTTGTCTGCTGAAGAAGTTGCTGTTTTAATCGATGCTGCAAAAAAGGTTCATATCGAGAAAATCTTAATCCAGCATGCTGATCTTGGTATTGCTCCTGTTTCAATTGAAATACAGAAAGAATTAGCAAGAAAAGGTGCGATTATTGAAAAATGCTACTTAGCATGTAGTGAAGATTTTCAAGATTTATCTATCTCGGAAATGGCTAAATCCATTAAAGAAATCGGTGCTGAATCTTGTGCACTTGTTACCGATTACGGACAGGAACATAACATATCCCCGATTGAGGCCTTAAGTCGTTATGTTGGAGAAATGATAGAAGCCGGTATTACAGAACGTGAAATTGAGAAAATGATTGTTGATAATCCTAAAAAACTTTTAGGTATTTAAATTGGTGTGAGGGTGAGAAAGCATGGAAAAACAATTAATAGAAGTAATTTGTTCGCTTGTACCGTCAAACCGAGTATTTACGGAATTATCAGAACGTTATTCTTACAGCTATGACGCATCTTTTGGTGAATATTTACCTGATGTTATCATTCAGCCGAAAAATGCAAAGGAGATTGCTGCACTTATAAAACTTGCGAATGAATATAAGATTCCTGTATACCCAAGAGGAGCAGCGACGTCACTAAGCGGTGGTTCTCTCGCAGTTGAAGGCGGTATGGTTCTTGATATGTCCCAATTTGAAAAGAAGCTTATTATTGATAGAGAAAACTTGCTTGCAATTACCTCCCCGAGTATTATTACAGCGGATATTCATAAGCAAGCAGAAGAAGTCGGCCTTTTTTATCCGCCAGATCCAAGCAGTTCCCACGTTTCAACAATTGGTGGAAATTTACTAGAAAACTCAAGCGGACCAAAAGGATTAAAATATGGGACAACCAAAGAATATGTTATTGGTTTAGAAATGGTAACGCCAACAGGCGAGATTATTCGTACAGGCGGTAACACTGTCAAAAATGTTACTGGCTATGACTTAACACGTCTAATTGTTGGTTCAGAAGGAACGCTGGGCATTGTGACAGAAGCGACATTACGACTTATTCCAAAACCGTTAGCTAGAAAAACTCTTCTAGCCTCATTTAATCGCTTAGTTGATTCAGGTCATGCGATTACAAAAATTTTATCATCAGGTATTTTACCAAGTGCGATGGAACTCATGGATCGTTCGTGTATTCAGGCTGTTGAAAACTATGAGCCAAGTGGGCTCCCCACTGATGCTGAAGCGATTGTCATTATAGAAGTGGACGGGCATCCAGCAGCTATTGAAGAAGAGATTACAAAGTGTGAAGCGATTTGTTTTACAATGGGATCATCAAATGTAAAGGTTGCAAAAACAGATGCAGAGCGTAATGACATTTGGAAAGCTCGTAAGATGGTATCTCCTGCCATAACACAGATGGRGCCAACGAAGATTTCGGAAGATGCGACGGTCCCAAGAAGTCAAATTCCAGTTATGATGGAAAGACTTCACAGAATTCGTGAAAAATATCAGCTGAATTTAGTGGTCTTCGGTCACGCTGGAGACGGAAACCTCCATCCGAATATTATTACGGATAAACGAAACACTGAGGAAATGAAGCGAGTAGAAGATGCTGTTAGCGAAATATTTGAAGCAGCGATTGAACTTGGTGGAACACTCTCAGGTGAACATGGTATTGGAATATTAAAAGCACCGTACATGGAAATGGAACTTGGAAAAGAGGGGCTTCTCATGATGAAAAAAATTAAAGAAGCTTGGGATCCTAATAATATCTTAAATCCAGGAAAAATCTTTCCTCAACCAGGACAGACGAAGGTGGTGTTGACGTGAGTAAAGTATCTGTAATAAAGGAACTGACGTTAAAAAATGAATATTCGCAAAAGTTACGTGATCTTTCTTATGATGCGGCAAACCAATGTGTTCAGTGCGGTTATTGTTTGCCTGCTTGTCCAACCTATGAATCAATGGGAAAAGAATCGCAATCACCTAGAGGAAGAATTAATCTAGTAAAAATGGCAGCGGAAGGAAAAATTGACCTACAGAAAGATCTAGCAGATCCGATTGATCTATGTCTTGGCTGCCGTGCTTGTGAAGTCGCTTGTCCCGTAAACGTACCGTATGGACAAATTTATGAAGCAGCGAAAGAAGTGATTAACGAACAGCAAAAGCATGACCCAAAATTTAACACAAAAGTCCGTGACCTGACATTAAACAATCTGTTCCCACATCAAAAACGTTTACGACTTCTTGGAAATTTAACATGGGTGTATCAAAGAACAGGATTAAATAAATTGGTTCAAAAAACAAAACTAATCAACAAGGTTTCGGAGCCGATGGGACAATTTGAAAAAGTATTGCCAATGCTTGAAGCACCTATTAAACGCTATAAATTTGGCGCAACTGTCTCACCAAAAGGCGATTTGAAATCGACAGTCGCTTTTTTTCCGGGTTGTATAATGGATGCAATGATGTACAAAACAAACCGTTTAACGATTGAACTTCTTCGAGCGGTGGGGTGTAAAGTTGTGATTCCAAAACAGCAAAGCTGCTGCGGGGCACTTAATGCCCATCAAGGCTTAAAAGATGAAGCTCGGAAGCTTGCAAAAGCAAATATCGCAGCATTTGAATCTTCAAATGCAGACTATTATGTTAACAATGCTGGTGGCTGCGGTGCAATGCTTAATGAATATCATCATCTTTTTGATGATGAGCCAGAATGGAAGGAACGAGCGGAAGCCTTTGTGAAAAAATCAAAAGATATTACTGAAATTCTTGTAAAGTTTGGACCGCTTCCATTTGAAAAGGAATGGAACGGAATTGTTACGTATCAAGATTCTTGCCACTTGCGAAATGTACAGGGTGTTGTCAATGAGCCAAGAATATTACTTCAATCGATACCAGGGGCGAAGTTCATTGAAATGAAAGGAAGTGACCGCTGCTGTGCATCAGGCGGCATATATAACTTACTCCATTTTGACGAGTCAATGGAAATTTTAGATAAAAAGATGACAAATGTAGTAGTAACTAACGCAAAGACAATCGTGACAACAAACCCAGGCTGCTTACTTCAAATGCGCTTAGGAGTAGAAAGAAGCGGACTGAATGCTCAAGTAGAAGCCGTCCATATCGTTGAATTATTAGCGGAAGCGTGTGGAATCAAATAAAAAGTAGAATTATATTTCTTCAATGAGAGGAAGGATGATGGAAGTACAACTGAGGTTAGCAACAAACTTGAATTCCTACTCAAACAGTTCATAGATAACTGTTAAATTTAAAAAATATAGCAAACTATAAAACTACTGAAAAGCAAAAAAATTTGTCACTTATTTAAAATTTTTTGACAAATAAATTAATTAAAATGTGTTAAAACTCAAAAAATTAGGATGAAGCAACTTGGCATATAACTTGCATAAGTAAAAGATAAGAAAGAAAATTTTAAAATTTCTAAAATCTGAAGGAGGGACAGTTACAATGGAATTTCTTGAGTTTGTCAGTTCTAACGGGAACGAAATTTTAATAATGACTTGGGAGCATGTCCAACTTGTTGGACTAGCGGTCGGTGTTGCTATTTTGCTGGGCGTGCCATTTGGGATATATATTACCCAGCATGAATCATTATCAAATTTAGTTTTATCAGTTGCAGGCATTATGATGACAATACCAAGTATTGCATTATTTGGAATTATGGTTCCAATATTATCTGTTATCAATCAAGGTATTGGTTTTTTACCGGCATTTATAGCACTTGTTTTATATTCGCAGCTTCCTATAATTCGAAATACATTTATCGCTATTAAAAACGTAGATCCTAACATGCGTGATGCTGCTATTGGGATGGGAATGACAACATGGCAGCGCCTTCGAAAAGTAGAAATTCCGATTGCACTTCCAATTATTATGGCAGGAATTCGCATGGCGGTTGTACTCACAATTGGGATTGGAGCAATAGCTGCATACATTGGTGCAGGGGGACTTGGTGATTACATCGCACGAGGCATTTCAACAAGCTACACTACAATGGTTCAGGTTGGTGCACTTTCTGTATCTGTTTTAGCGATTGCTTCAGATTATTTACTCGGATTACTTCAAAAGCGTGTTTCACCGAAATCGGCTTATTCAAAATAAGAAAGGGGATGGAGCTTAAATGATTACATTTAAAAATGTATCAAAAGTTTATGAAAGTAATGGTAAAAATGTAAAAGCGGTTGATGATGTAACTATGAACGTCGAAAAAGGAGAAATTTGCGTATTTCTTGGTCCATCAGGCTGTGGGAAAACTACACTTTTACGTATGGTGAATCGACTTGTTCAAATTACAGATGGAACAATTGAAATAGACGGGAAAAATATTTACTCTTTAGATCCAATTGAAGTAAGACGTTCAATTGGTTATGTTATCCAACAAAATGGCTTGTTCCCAAATATGACAATTGAAGAAAACATTAATGTTGTTCCAAAAATGCTTGGTTGGGAAGAAAAAACGATGAAGGAGCGCTATAACTATTTAATGGAAATGATGGGATTAAAGCCAGAACAATATAAAAAGCGTTATCCGTGGGAGCTTTCTGGTGGACAACAACAACGGATTGGAGTTGCTCGTGCATTGGCGGCAGACCCTCCAGTTATGTTAATGGACGAGCCGTTTGGCGCACTTGACCCAATTATTCGTGAGCATTTACAAAATGAATTTTTACGTATTCAAAAAGATGTCAAAAAAACAATTCTTTTCGTTAGTCACGATATTGATGAAGCGATTCGTTTGGGAGATAAAATTGCTATCTTTAATGAAGGTCAACTAATGCAATATGGAACACCTGATGAGATTTTATCCAATCCAAAAAATAAATTTGTTAACGATTTTATCGGAAGTGATCGTGAAATTAAACGATTAACATTACTTACAGTAAAAGATCTTTTAAATAAAGCCAAGAAACTACACCCCAAGACAAACATAGCAACAGAGATTAGTGAGTCTGTCGTAAAACTTAATACTGATTTGCGTACAGCACTATCGGTATTATTAGCATCGACAAAAGGTGAAGCGTTGATTCTAGATCAAAAAGGACAGCCACAAGGAACGTTAAGCATTACCGATTTTGAAGTATTAACAGGTGTGCACCCTTCAAAGTTAAAATCGATTGTTCAATAAGGTGGTGATTTTATGAAAGAAAATAAAAAATTTGAGACAATAATTCGTATAGGGTTGTTATTAATTGTGGTCTCACTTTTTGTATATGCATTTTACTCAGGTACTTTTCAATTTATTATGGAAAACCCGAACGATCTTGTTTATTTAGCTGGCCAGCACATAAAAATGGTAGCGGTTTCATCCTTGTCTGCCATCGGTGTTGCAGTTCCACTAGGAGTTTTTATTACAAGACCGAAATATAAGAAGTACGAATTTTTAGTTGTAAACGTTGCAAATATTGGCCAAACCGTTCCAAGTATTGCAATCCTAGCGCTTGTGATGAGCTATTTAGGATTAGGTTGGACAACTGCAGTATTTGCGCTGTGGTTTAGCTCGCTTCTTCCGATTTTACGAAATACGATTGCCGGGATTCAATCTGTTCATCCTGCGATTATTGATGCAGGAAAAGGAATGGGTATGACGCAGAAACTGATTCTTTGGAAGCTTGAAATTCCAAATGCTTTATATGCAATATTTGCAGGAATCCGTACGGCAACCGTTATTAATGTTGGAACAGCTGCTCTTGCCTTTTTAATAGGAGGAGGCGGGTTGGGTGACCTTATTTTTACAGGTATCTCGCTCTATGATACTGGTATTATGCTTGCAGGTGCCGTACCCATAATATTACTTGCAGTTACACTTGATTTCCTAATGGGAAAACTTGAAAAAGTTATTACACCAAAAGGCTTACAGCGTAAAGTAGAACTTATTTAACTAGGGGGAAAAATAATGAAAAGATACATCCTATTGGTATGCATCATGATCCTTACGTCAGCACTTGTAGCATGCGGCTCTTCTGATACAACAGAAAAAGGTGGTGAAAGTAAAGGGAAAATTACAGTGGGTGGAAAAGACTTTACTGAGCAGCATATTTTAACGAAGATGACGTCAATCTATTTAAAAGAAAAGGGCTATGAAATTGATGAAGCTAGCAGTATGGGTAGTACTGTTGCCCGTTCTGCACTTGAAAACGGTCAGCTTGATGTTTACTGGGAGTATACAGGTACAGCACTAATGGTGTATTTAAAGCAGGAACTTGAAACCGATCCAGACAAAGCTTATAAAAAAGTTAAAGAAATGGATAAAAAGAATGATCTTGTTTGGTTGAACAAAGCCAATTTTAATAACTCATATGCTATTTTAATTCGGAAAGATTTAGCGGAAAAGTTGGGAATCAAGTCAATCTCTGATCTAACTAAAGCTCTAAAAGAAAATCCCAAATTAAAGTTTGGTACAAATGCTGAGTTCTATGCACGTGAAGACGGGTTGAAAGGACTTGAAAAAAAATATAGTTTCTCCTTCCCAGCTAAGAATGTTGTTAAAATGGATACTGGACTTTTATACAATTCATTGAAAGAGGGGCAAGTAGATTTAGCAATGGGCCTTGCAACAGATGGACGCATTAAAGGCTTTAATCTCTTTGTATTAGAAGATGATCAAATGTTCTTCCCAGCGTATAATGGTGTACCAGTGATTCGCCAAGAGGTTTTAGAGAAGTATCCTGAATTAAAAAATCTATTAAATGAATTATCAGATCGCTTAGAAGCAGAAACAATGAAAGAGTTAAACTATCGGGTTGACGTTAAGCATGAAGATATCAATGAAGTCGCTAGAGAATGGCTTGTAGCAGAAGGATTACTGGAATAGCATAAAAAAACCTAGTTAATCAAACTATGACCCGAATACTGTACACCTGAAAAAGTGCTTTAATCGGGTTTTGTGTCTTTAGGTGTACCTCCACATCGTCATCAAACTAATCGCGCCAATAGATAATATAAATGTGTGTGTTCTTTTGAATTTTGTATGGTAATACTAAAATGCACCGATCAGAGTGTCTAAGTTTGGTAGATTTCATACACCTAAAACATACCATTTTGGTGTGTGGTTTACAGTTTACATATCATTTGAAGAAGTTGATATAAGGAAAAGGTAGTTGGTTTATCTTCTAAAATAGGTATGAAAACGGTATAAGAGGAGAAATGAAAAATGGATTTTCATAACACTAAGGAATTAAATAGGATCGACAAAAACTATATTGATAAACAGTTTTATGAAAATAATTTGGAACACTTATCAGAAGATTTAAGAGGCAGATACCAAGAAATTAGTTTATTTCTTAGAGATGAAAACAATATTGTTCGTTGTGGTATATTAGGTGAAGTGTGTTGGAATCGGTAAAAGAGATTCATACAGTAATTATAGATGAGGATATATGTAAATTGGGGTATGGGTCTCAACTATTATTAGAAATAGAGCAGAGAGCTTTAGAAAAAAAATGTTATTATATAAAGATAAATACTATAAGTTTCGAGTCATTAGGTTTTTATGAAAAGCATGGTTATCGAGTGTTTGGTTGCCTTGAAAATGGAGGAAGAAACAATAAGCATTACTATTTAATAAAGGATTTAAGAATCTTTAACTCCCATGAAAATTAAATTCTAACTGGGAAGGTGGCGTTACTGCAATAAGGTAACGCCTTTTTGCAATTTGATCAGAAAAATCACTTGGACTTTTTTGATCCATCGTTTTTTTCTTTATCGATTACAACTTCCAGAAAATATATTATCTCTACGATGGGAATAAGTTAAATTAAAACAAGATTAGATACGGTAAGGAATGAGGATCAAAGAACTAGTTACCATGCCATCGTGTCAGTGATTGAACAATCCAAATGAAGATCAAGAATCTAGGCTATCTATGGGATAGTAAGAAGGGTATTTACAAGTATGTAGGGAAACAAACCCAGCCGTTAGATATAGATTTTAGTACATTGTTTGGAAGAAAGCAGATTGCTAGTAGTGAAATGAGTAAAAGGGTTCTGATGCAAAAACCCCAAGATAATTGCAATTAATCTCTAAATCATGGATATACTGATACTATTACTCTAAAAAAGGTGCGTTATCAGTATGGAAAAATAAAATTTATTCAAGTGGAAACATTATCAGCCTGACATGATTTTGTTAACAGTGAGATGGTACCTGCGGTACAACTTGAGCTTACATAATTTAGTGGAGATGATGGAAGAACGTGGCTTATCGATGGCTCACACAACGAATATGCTTTGGGTTCATCAATAGGACCGGAATTAGATGAAAGAGTACGGCGGCATCAACAAATGACTCCTGGAGAGTCGCTGAAACGTATATTAAAGTAAAGGGTCATTGGATGTATTTGTATCTTGCAGTGGATTCCRAAGGAAACACGATTGATTTTTATCTCAGTAAAACAAGAGACAAAAAGGCTGCAAAGAGCTTCGTCAAGAAAGCTTTGCGGTCTTTTCATGTTTCTAAGCCTCGTGTCATGACGGTCGATAAGAATCCGGCTTTTCCTATAGCAATTGAAGAGTTGAAAAAAGAGAAAAGCATACCTGATGGTATGCAACTTAGACAACAAAAGTACTTGAATAACATAGTGGAGCAGCTCATCGCTTTATAAAGAAGAGAGTCCGTTATATGCTAGAATTAAAAACGTTTCGAACAGCCAAACAAATCATCTGTGGAGTGGAGGTGATGCATATGCTGAAAAAAGGACAACTTCAACAAGGGGTAGTCCAAAGCGAGATTGAATTCATACATAAATTATTTGGAGTAGCATCATAATTCATAGATGAAAAGGATATTGAGGGGTTCTATGTTTCTAACAAAACATATTTGCACCAGAACCTTATAACCTGTTGATACATTTTGGGGGGCTATTGAACTTTATAATTTCTATTTCTTTTCACTTATTAAACCTCCTGGATATTAGATAATTAACATCTGAAAGAATATTAATTATTAATCGCTGACTAAGTAAGTAGCGATTCAATTTTGTAGATTTATTCAATTAAATAGGGTGAGATTAAGAATATTAATGTAATTACAACGTGACAATCATTAATGCATTGATGATTGTCACGTTTTAGTTAAGATAAATGTGGAAAAAATACCAGCGTCTGCCAGTCTGAAGGAATCATTTTCAATGTATTCAGAGTGGGGGGGGGGAATCTCCATAGATTTAATGTTTGTCTCTTTCCTTTTATATCTCCTTTAACATGATGGTGATGGTAAGGTCTGTCTTAATATCTTTATGAGGTTGTTCAGAGTGTTCTCGTCAGTAGTCATATCAGTTTATCAAAGTTTCTTAGATTTTTTCATCTGATTTAGGACAAACCTTTTTAGTAAGTTCAATTTTAAAAAAATTATCTAGGTTTCATCCAACCTAGTTCTTCCGAAATTTCTTCAGCTGCTCTTTTTGTCTCACTTATAATATATTTTGCTTGATGGTCCTTAAATCTAGTTTCTGGACCACCCACGCTTATAGAAGCAACCACCTTATCTTCCCAGGAAAAAATCGGAGCTGCTACGCTAAACGTTCCTTTTGTTGTTTCCCCTATAGTAATAGCAATCCCCAATTTCTTAATGATCTTTAACTCATCTTCTAATTTCTCCAAGTCATTCATTTCGCCTTTTGATATAAGATCTCGAATAATTTGATACTTTGCTTCTCGATTCATATTAGCTAAAAGTACTTTTTTAGAGGCACCGGCACATAACGGAGTGCGCTTCCCTACTGGCTCAGAAACTTTTAAAAGCAGATCCGCATCGACACAGTCAATAAATATACCTTCAATACCCTCAGGAACTGTTAAATAAACACTTTCCTTCGTTTTCTTCATCAGTTTTTCCATAATTGGAAGTGCACTATTGCGAACCAATAAATTATCCCTTATTGATAGCCCTAACTGCATTAAAGTCAAGCCTAATCGGAACTTTTTAGTTTCTTTGTTTTTAAATACGAATCCATATTCCGCAAGACTTGAAAGTAATCTATGCACCGTTTGAATAGGAATGTCAAGTTTCCGGCTAACTTCAGTTGCACTCCACTCTTCCTTGGCCTCATTCGGTATAATGGCAGTGAGCAACGTAATAGATTTACGAATCACTTGCGACATATTCTCGCTCCTCTTTTTGAGATACTAATTTACTCATTGATATTTTAATAATATAAAAATTTACTTTTAATGAAGTGAAATCTTACAACATTTTAAAAGGTAAATATTTTTCCTATTAATAAAAAAGTAAATAAAGAATATGAATCAGCCCGTGGGATAATTTATACACCCATAATTTAAAGYCTTTAGGAAATGGATTTTACGTAAATAAGCACCTGCCTGGATATAAAGTATACTGTATGGTAGTTTCTAACATCTGAATTTTAAAGAACGGTAATGAAAAGATATTTAGGTTAGATTAGATGAGACTGTCCAGCCCAAAAGCTGTTCAGCTTGCAATAACCTATCTTGCATGATAAGATTCCGAATTCGACTGGAAGAAATGATTATACCCTTACTACAGCTAACCGGGTCTAAAATATTTACAGAAAAGCGCTCACGTAAAGTATTTATGTCTCCCTCTCTGTTTTTCCCAAACTTGAAGTCAGAGCCTTCGTATACTTCCAATGGGTTTATATTTGAAAGTTCGTTAAGGAATACATTCACGCCCCTTGCAACATAATTAGCATTGAAAGGTGCTACAATGACGTGATCTACTCCAAGAAATTTTAACCTAACTATCTTCTCAGCTAGTTGTGTCAGCTGCATTGCATTTTTGAAATAAACTTTGGGTGGTGGATCAAAAGTATACACAACTAAGGGTACTCCGAGCAAATTAGCATGTTTTCTCGCATGACATATCAAGGCCTGGTGCCCTCGGTGAACTCCATCTAGCGCTCCAATGGTTAATACTGATTTAGAAAGTTGCAAAGCCCTATCAGTATGCACTTGCACTTAGATCACTCCCTTGAGCCTTATAAAAAATTTTCAAATAGGTCGAGATATTCCTATTCTTGTGCGACTTTATTGTTGTTGCCAGTAATTCTAACATCTAAATTTTAAAAGAATCGTAAAGTAACACCAGTTTGCAAGCAAAATCCAAGACAAGCATGTCCTAAAGTTGAATTAATATAAGGGTCCAAATATCAAATACTCTTCACTTTTTTATCTCAGACAAAAACCGAATGCAACATCTTTTGAGGTCTAAAAACCTCTTCTATTCCTAATGCAATCGCTTTCAAATTATTTTTTTATAACATAAGAGAGCCAAATAAAAATAAAAGAAATAAATACCCCAATCAAATATAAACTAATAATCACAACCTATTAAATGGTGATAATAGACACAAAAACATGGAAAGTAGCCAAGGTTTTCTAAAAAAAATGCTTGGCTACCTATGTATCTGCATTTTCACCTAAGTAAATAACAATTGCGTTTCCTTCACAATCACTGCACGATATAAATATATCTGGTGATCCTAGATCTGACGAGTGTTTCGCTTTACTTGAATCATTTGTTTCATTTGACGACGAACCTTCTTCCCTAACTTCATCTTTTTGAACACCATTTAGTTCCTTCTTAAGTGTTGAGAAGAAGAGTAGATGAAAATAGTCGTCTATTTTTTGAATTATTTTCGAATAATGAATGGTGTTTTAAATGCTACATCAAAAACTATGATTATTTAAGGTTAATATACTTTTTTGTGATTTCTAAATGAAAGAGAGATGGTACCCCGTTTTTTTATAAAATTTTGCTATGTTAGTTTTTGTTTATGAATCGTTATCCTTCTTAGGCAAAAGTCGCTTGTTTAATYAATTCTTGCATTTTAGCAGCTACAGCTTTTTTATCATCTTGTCCAGTAATCCCACCGCCTACAATGACAAGATCAGGCCGTGCTTCAATGACTTCTGGCAATGTATCTAATTTAATTCCGCCTGCTACTGCAGTCTTCGCATTTTTCACAATCCGTTTGATTGTTTGAAGCTGTTCAAATGAGTTTTCTCCTGCAGCCTGAAGATCGTACCCTGTATGCACACAAATATAATCAACGCCAAGTGCATCGATTTCGTACGCGCGTTTTGCGATATCTTTTACATTGATCATATCGATGAGGATTTGTGTWCCYTGTTTTTTAGCTTCTTCCACTGCACCTTTGATAGTCGCATCATCCGTCGCTCCAAGAACTGTGATAATAGAAGCACCAGCTTCAGATGCTTTCATAACTTCATATCCGCCAGCATCCATTATTTTCAAATCGGCTAACACAGTTAAATTAGGGAATGCTTCACTAACTTCTTTTACTGCTCTAAGACCTTCATTAATGACAACCGGAGTTCCAATTTCTACTACATCGATAAATTGCTCTACTTGTTTCACCACTTCTATTGCTTGTGGAATGTTTACAAGATCTAAAGCTAATTGAAGTTTCATAAATACTTCACTCCTTAAGTGAATTTTTTTAGTTTGATTTTCTGGTTTGTATGATGTAAGACTATTCTAAACTCAACTTTTAAAAAAAAGAAGTACACACTTTCGCATCATATAGTGTTAGAAAGAATACTAATGGAATAATGTAATTTTAGTACCAACAATTTTTTTATCTTTAATCCTAAGGATTATAAATGTTCTTATTAAAATTTTTCATTTAAATTTGACAAAGGATTATAGGTTTGGATTTATATAGAATCACTGAGTTTCTTAGGTTGGTTCCTCTTATTTTTGAATAGTTTAGTCCTCCTTGATAATGAGGAGCAAGAATTTACTA
This sequence comes from Peribacillus sp. P4_C12, assembly GCF_056402095.1. Taxonomy (NCBI): domain Bacteria; kingdom Bacillati; phylum Bacillota; class Bacilli; order Caryophanales; family Bacillaceae; genus Peribacillus; species Peribacillus sp. P4_C12. The sequence goes on along the minus strand of NZ_JBFUIB010000017.1, from coordinate 1,449 downwards.
GACATATAATTATTCTTAGTATGTGGAGATAGAATATTAAAATATAACACCTGGTTGAAAAAACGTTAGAGGGAATGGAGGATGGTAAAAAAGAAAATCATTTTGATTGGAAACGGTCCATTTATAGGTTTTTAAATAAGGTTTGAAAGATACACTTTGTGAACGTTATATATAACTTTTATATGGAGTCAATAACAATAATGCAAAAAACCATGTGCAGAAACCTTTATTAAAGTCTCTGTACCATGGTTTTTTGTATTGATTTATGTTATATCATTTCTGTCTTGATAAGCAATTTCTTTTTTTAGATATTATTGGTCCTAACAAATATTATCTCTTATGAAAATTTAAAGTATTGCTAGAAAAGGATTTTTCTAATCGACTGACTCGTGGGTTTCTCCATCTTTTTTCATTGCTGCAATTTTCATATAGCCTTTACCCCACTCATACATAGACTCTAATATGGGCATCAGACTTTTTCCCTGTTCTGTCAGTGAATATTCCACTTTGGGTGGAACAACGGGGTAGACTTCACGATGTACAATGAGATCTTCTTCCAATTCTCGCAATTGGTTAACTAGCATTCTTTGGGTGATTCCAGGCATGAGAGACTTCAATTCGTTAAATCGCTTTGTTCCCTCTTTACCTAGATGCCACAAAATAAGCATTTTCCATTTACCACCAATAACAGAAAGTGTCAATTCTTTTTCACAGTCAAACGGCTTATCACGAAGATGTCCCATTAATTTCACCTCCATTTCTAGCATAATGGTATACAATTTGTCACTATATGACTATGAAGTGCGTACTTATGCTTAAATATTATACACGTTATACTGATTTCTGTATAGGTGATACGATCATAGGAGGGGATCAAGTGAAAAGTTTAACTGTTCCACGTAACATTGATTTAGACGAGAATGCTCTCGATGTCTTGAAGATGTTGGAAATGGATTCCGTGACTTTTGTCCTATTTGGAGCGACAGGGGATTTAGCTAAGAGAAAAATTTTTCCTGCTTTATATAGTTTATTTTTAGATAAGAAAATGCCTAACTCGTTTTCGGTTATTGGTTTAGGTAGAAGAGAATGGTCTGATGAATCATTTCAAAAACACGTGAAAGAATCGATACAAACATTTTCTAGACGTTCGATAAATGAGTCATCCAAAACGGAAGAGTTTCTCCGTGCATTTCGCTATAGCCTTTTGGATGTAACGAATAAAGAAGGGTATAAGACCTTACTTGACTTGATTCAAAAACGTGAAGAAGAGTTGAATATTCCAGAAAATCGCCTGTTTTATTTATCTGTTGCGCCAGAGTTTGTRGATGTGATTACTTCGAACATCCAAAAAAGTGGATTAGGCTCTACAAAAGGATGGAGACGTCTCATTATCGAAAAGCCTTTTGGACACGATTTGAAATCCGCCCAAAATCTGAACGAATTAYTAAG
>NZ_JBFUIB010000016.1:0-38649 GCF_056402095.1 Peribacillus sp. P4_C12 | reverse complement strand
TATATTATCTGTAAGGTCCAATAGTGATAAAATCAAACAAATAGAGCTATGAAACCTCATATATAAAATATGAAATTGGCTAATAACAGGCATCGTGAAAAAAGTCATTAGAATAAAGGGGAAAGATAGGAATGGCAGACTTAATGGATTGGAAAAATAGTGCTCGCGGGCATAAATTTATAGCTTCTTTTAGCGGAGGAAAGGATAGTGTCTTAGCTCTATATAAAGCAGTGAAGGTTGGAGAAGCAGTTGGATTGATCGTCATGCTGGAAGAAGAAGGGAAACGTTCCAGATCCCATGGAATGCCTCCGGAACTCATTCGTGCCCAAGCTAAATCTATAGGTTTGCCCGTATATACTGCAGCTGCAAGTTGGACAGATTATGAAAAAGTATTTATGTACCTTTTAGACAAAGCTAAAAATCAAGGAGCAGAAGTGTTAGTAACTGGAGACTTAGATATGCCTGCTCATGGCTGTTGGCATGAAAAGGTTACGAAGAATGCTGGATTAAAGCTTGGGATGCCTTTATGGGAAATGAACCATCGTGAAGCTGTCGAAGAGTTCATAAATCTAGGATTTGTAACGATAATTATAACTGTTAATTTATCATTGGGAATGCGAGAGAACGATTTAGGGCGAACATTAACCCATGAATACGTGAAGGAGCTTGAAGCCCGTGGTATTGACCCCTGCGGAGAAGGTGGAGAATTCCATACCACAGTAATAGATGGGCCCATTTTTAAATATCCTATTCCAGTTCGTAAATGTGAGATTATTAAGGACGGAGAATATGCTTTTTTGCCCTTGGAGCTAGATCAGATGGCGGACGGTGCAACTTTTTTATAACCGGTACGAATTTATTTCAAATCCACAGCTGATTATTTTCTAGGGCCAGACAATCGCTTTTGTCCGACGTTACGGCCGATTGCATTTTGTAATGATTAGATGGGAAATTTCATAGAGAACTTGAAGTCAGTGTATCTCTAAGTCATCTAATTATCCTTCAATAAAAGCCCCTTCGTTTTATCAACGAAGGGGCTTAAACAGCCAATTAATTATGAGCTTTTTCTAGAGCTAGTTTTATCCCAAAACCTATCAGTATCGCACCCGTTATTCCTTCAAAAATCGCTTGTGTTCTAGGCTTTTTCATAAAAGCACTAATCTGATTCAATAAATAGATATAAAATACAAACCACACTAAGGTTAATACGGTATACGTTAAACCCATTATAAGAAACGGTAAAAATGTATTGGTTCCATGGTCAACAAACTGTGGCAAGAAAGTTAAGAAGAAAACTGCCACTTTAGGATTCAGCAGGTTGGTAAGGAACCCTTGCTTAAAGCAAGACTGGTTTTCATACTTATTTTTGACAGCCGTTTCAGTGGTTGCTGCCACTTCCTTGTTTTTTAATCCCCATAACGTCTTGATACCTAGATATACCAAGTAAACGGCACCGACGTATTTGAAAATTGAAAATAATAAAGCGGATTTTACAATGATTGCTGAAAGGCCAAACACTGCAGCTGATGTATGAATAAGAAGTGCGCAACACGTACCAAACATCGTTTTAAAACCTCCCGTTGTCCCAACGGTAACGGTATTCCTTGTTGTTATTGCTGTATCTGGACCAGGTAGAATAATGAGAAGAATACACATAATCACAAACAAATAAAAGTTTTCCATTTATGGACCTCCATTCAAAGATGAAAATTCTAAAAATTGTTACATTTAATTTAACATAAATGAACGTAGTTTGGGGAGGTAAATAAGTAAGCCGAATTCCTGTAAGTAGTAGTTATGATCATGTGAAAAAACTATGAAACACAGCATTAATAACCTCTTAAATAAAGAATAAACTGAAATCTATCTATGATTTTGATTTTTTTTATCGAACTAAGGGAGGAGATAAAAATGTTATGGGAAATTTTCTATAAGTAGGGGATGAATAGCAATTCTCCATGGGCACCTTAATTAAAAAAGATAAAAAAACAAGCCGAATCATTTTGTGACTCGGCTTGTTTTTTATTTAAACCTAGTGAAAATCTATTTCTTTTTAGGGTGATTTTTTCAACGCAGCACGTACCGGACTTCCATCTGCTTCAACTAATGGAAGTGGGAGGGCTGCCAATTCATAATCCCCTGGTAACACATCATCTAATACAAGCCCCTCCAAAATGTGAATTCCATGCTCAGCAAGTTCATGATGGGCAGACAGTTCTTTACTATCTAATGGATCTACTGATGGTAAATCAAGACCAATAAGGCGAACACCGAGTTCTGAAAGATAAGCCGCTAATTCTGGTTGGATATGAGGAATAGTTTGTGGAAACACACGACGATCCTTCCAGGCATCTGTGCGAATTAACAGACGGGTCACTCCTTCTAAATCTATACTGGATAATTCATGGACTCCTATGCTTGTCTTGTTTGGTAAATGGATGACTCGGGCACTTCCAATATATAAATCGAGATCCAGTTCAATCACTCTTTTTCCATCATTATCAAAATGAAAAGGTGCATCAATATGAGTACCAGTGTGTATACTCATATTGATTTGACCTACATTGACAGATCCACTTTCTTCTTTACTCCAATTGACTTTGTATGAGAAAGGTGTATCTCCAGGCCAGACTGCGACATTTTCATCCAGACGTTGTGAAATATCAATCCATGTACCCATGCATCTTACCTCCGTCTCTTCTAGCTATTGCTTTCTTTGCCGCTTTTTCAAAAAGAACAACCTACTTAATTCCTTATTATAGCTTCGTTCTTAGACTCCATAGTTCTGGGAAAAAGTGTTGGTCTAGAGCTCTTTTTAAATACGTAACACCTGATGATCCACCAGTTCCTTGTTTATGACCAATAATTCTTTCCACAGTACTCATATGATTAAAACGCCATAATTGCTGTTGATTGCCAATGTCCACTAACTTCTCGGCCAACTCATATAAGTCCCAATATTGCTCGACATCGCGGTAAACTGTCAGCCACGCTTCTTCTACACTGGTATTTGGTTCATATCTTTGTGACCAATCCCTATTAATAGCTTCTTGATCAACAGGTAGTCCACGGGCCACAAGAGCATTAATCGCCGCGTCATAAATACTTGGCTTATGAAGAGCCTGCTGCATTTGCTCGTATAGATCTGTCTGATGTTGATAGACTGATAGCGTATGGACATTTTTGTTACCTAGTGCAAATTCAATCAAACGATTCTGATAAGATTGGAATCCAGAAGATTGTCCTAGCTTATCCCTAAACTCCATGTATTCAGCCGGTGTCAAAGTTGAAAGGACACTCCATGACTGAATCAATTGCTGCTGAATTCTCGAAACGCGCGACAACATTTTAAATGATGGTTCCAAATTGTTATTGCGTATACACTGAGTAGCAGCTGTCAACTCATGTAAAATGAGCTTCATCCATAACTCACTCGCTTGGTGGATAACGATAAAAAGCATTTCATCATGATGATCAGAACATCTATGTTGACTAGTTAAAATCTTATCAAGGTGGAGATAATCTCCGTAAGACATCGATTTTTGAAAATCGGTTTGAATTTCTTTCTCTAGCCCAGTTATTGTTTGTTCATTGGTATCCATATTCTTCATTCCGCAATCCCCTCACTTTTCATATTCAAAAAACTGTGATTTCTCCATACTAGTTATTCCGTCATTCTATTCTATCTTCTCTTCCAGAGATTCCTCCACTACATTATGATTACTATTTCTTTTTTTCGAAACAAAATAAGCAACCGATAAAAATAGTAACCATGGAATCCCGAATTGAAGCATAATTTTGAAATCTGTAAACCATGTCGTAATCATTAAGCTAAATAGAAGAACGGCTCCTAGTATCGTTAAATAGGGAAAGCCGATCATCCTTACCGGTAATTTGCGTCCGCCTGTTTTCTCCCATTTCACCCTGAAAAACAAATGAGAAATGAAGATGATAAGCCATGTGAACATAGCACCGAACATGGAAATTCCCATCATGAATGCATAGGAGGAACCAGGAAGTAACGCATGAACGCCTGCAGCAATAAGAATCCCGGTTGTAGAGACAGCAAGTGCTTTTGCCGGAACCCCCCTTTTGTTTAGGTTTCCTAAAAAGCTGGGTGCATGTTTTCCACGAGCCAATGAAAACATCATACGTGTTGAAGCATAGAGCTGAGCATTCATGGCAGATAAAGCAGCCGTTAAAATAATAAAGTTCATGATCCCAGATGCACCTGGAATGTTCAAGATTTCCATCACTTTTACGAATGGACTCTCCTCGATCCCAGCCGTTTTCCACGGAACGATCATCAACATGATCCCAATTGTCAACACATAGAAGGTGGATAAACGGAAGACAGTCGCTTTCAATGCTTTTGGAACAGCTGCATCTGGATCTTTTGCTTCTCCTGATGTAACCGCTATCATTTCAGTTCCAAGAAAGCTGAATAAAGAAATAAATACGGCTATCCACATTCCCTTTAAACCAAATGGGAAAAAACCGCCTTCATTCACAAAGTTTTCCGGCCCTATATGTGGCTGTTCGGATGAACCGAATAGTACATAGGCTCCAAGGAGAATAAAACCAACAATGGCACTTATTTTAATAAAGGAGAACCAATACTCAAATGTAGCGAATGTATTCACGCTGGTAGCATTTACATAAATCAGGATACCTGCAAACAACAAAATCCATACGATTCCCGGCACGGTCGGAAACCAATAATTCATATACACGCTGACTGCACTTACTTCAACCCCAACAGCCAAAACATTGCCAATCCAATAGGAATAGCGGACAAGATAGCCTGCCATAGGAGTCATGTACTTTTCAGCAATAGCTCCAAAAGAACCGGAAGTAGGATGGGCAACCGTCATTTCGGCTAAACAGCCCATCAACAGCAAAACAATGAACGCCCCGAGTGCATAGCTGAGCAATACACTTGGCCCTGCCGCTTGAATGGCAAGCCCGCTGCCAAGGAATAGCCCTGTCCCGATGGCACAGCCCATCGCGATCATGGAAAGCTGATTTGTTTCTAAATCACGTTTTAACCCTTTCTCTGGCCCATCTTTAAAGTTCAATTGAGTATTTTTGTTCTCCATAGTTCATCCCCTTTTTATCCAAAAAGATTTTATCCTACCCTAATAGGCAGTGAGCTTCCACCTCTTTAAGCGTAGGCTAACCGAATATAATAACCGACTGATTCGATACTAACCATTAGAGGGATGAGCCTCATCTGGTGGAATTCCATGTTATGCGACCACTTCACGCTCATTCTTGAATTTTTCATATTGTTTTTCTGTCATGATTTTTTTGAGAATTTGTACCACTTCCCAAACTTCTGCGAAGGAAGTATAGAGTGCAACTGGAGCAAGACGTATGATGTTTGGTGCTCGGAAATCCGGAATCACACCGTTTTCTTTCAATGCCTTACAAATGCGTGCAGCTTCTTTATGCTCTAGGCTCACATGACCTCCGCGACGTACGTCTTCTCTAGGAGTTCCAATGAAAAACCCCATGTCCTTCAACTCGTGTTCAATTAAGTCTATTAAATATTGATTAATTTTAAGAGATTTTTCCCTAATATTCTCTATACCAGCTTCTATAAACATTTCTAAAGACCCAATCAAAGGTGCACAACTTAATACATGTGGCGTTCCAATTTGATACGCGCCTGCTGATTCAGCTGGTGTTAAAATATGTTCCATATCGAATTGTTTATCTTTTTTGGAGCCGAACCATCCAGCCAATCCAGGCATCGTTCCAAAATGTTTTCGATTTACATATAAGCCGCCAACACCGCCAGGACCGCCATTTAAATGTTTATAATTGCACCAATACGCAAAATCCACACCCCATTCACTGAATGAATGCGGGATCGCACCAATAGAATGACATCCGTCAAATCCAATTACTATTCCTCTTTTATGAGCTTCATCAGTTAATCGTTTCATATCCAATATTTGACCGCTGCGGTACAGTACTGTTGGCAAGACGATTAAGGCAATATCATCGGTCATTGCTTCGATAATATCATCCTCTTCAAGAAATCTTCCATCGCGACTTTTCACGCGGATGAGATCGGTTTCCGGATCGTATCCATGTGTACGCAGCTGACTTTGAAGAGCATAAATATCAGTCGGAAAGGTTAATTCATCTGCTAAAATTTTTGTGCGCATTCCTTCCGGCTTATAAAAAGTAGCTACAAGTTGATGCAGATTTACAGTTGTCGAGCCTGTTACAATAACTTCCTCAGGAGAAGCTCCCACTAATTGGGCAATCTTCGCGCCCAATTTCTCGGCCATGAAAAACCATGGGTGATTCCCTTGTGTCCATCCATCAATCCCATGTTCTTTCCAATCTTCCAAAGATTCCAAAAGAGTACGTTCCGCTCTTTTCGAAAGAAGCCCCAATGAGTTTCCATCCATATAGATCGAATTTGGCTTTAAATAAAACTCTTCACGATAACAACGAAGGGTATCTTCTTTATCCATTTGTTTTGCGTAATCTAATGTGTGTTGAAAGCCGTTTGAAAGCATAATTATCCTCCCTTATTCTATTTTTCTTATAATTCTAGGAGAATCGTACCAAAGAATATGACATGATGTCAATAAGTTAATTCAGAAAATTATAAACATTAAATTATTCAAATGTTTTTTATTTTTATTGAAATCCTTTATGCTAGAAGATAAGGGGAGGAATAGGCATGGATAATGGTAAAGTAGGGGATAAGCGACATTTGCGCTCAATTATGACACGTCAAAAGTTATTAGAAGCTGCAAAGGAAATATTTCTTGAAGAAGGTTTTCAAGCTGCGGTTATTTCCCAAATGATCAAAAAGGCAAACATCGGGTATGGAACGGCCTATGTTCATTTTAAAGGAAAAGAGGATCTTTTAATTGTATTAATGGAGAATGTTATGGAGCAATTTTATGAAATTGCCGAGACCTCTTTCTTTCCAAAATCGAAGGACGAAGCAGAACGTATTATAAATAAACAAGCTAATGCTTTTTTAAAAATGGCAGAGGCTGAACGCAATATGATGCAAGTTTTCGAGCAGGCTATTGGGATTTCAACTGTTATATCAGATAAATGGAAGGCAATCCGTGTAAAGTTTATACAGCGAATTTCAAAGGACGTTGCCTATGCACAGCAAAATGGGCTAGCAAGAGCTGAATTAAACCATGAGATTGTTGCAAGAGGTTGGTTTTTCGCAAATGAAATGTATCTTTGGGAAATTGTCCGAAACGAACATCAGAGTTCTGTCGAAGAAATTGCTAAAACCATCACGTCTGTTTACGTCGAAGGTCTTTATCTATAACTTTATTTTTAGACAATAAGCAATGAATATATATTTTACTAAAAGCATGCATGTCAAGTAATCTTCCGGTTTTATACAGTCGGAAGATTTTATTTTATTTAACCAAGGTTTTACAGCTACTTTAAAGGCTTTCCCACTACACACCTCTTATCGGAAACTTCTTATAACTAAAACCAGCTGAACTCACGAGTAATACTCCAAACTCACGAGTAAAGCAGCCAAATTCACGAGTAAAACGCCAAACACGAGTAAAGCAGCCAAACTCACGAGTAAAACGACCAAACTCACGAGTAAAGCAGCCAAAYTCACGAGTAAAACGCCAAACTCACGAGTAAAGCGCCCAAACTCACGAGTAAAACGCCAAACTCACGAGTAAAACGCCAAACTCACGAGTAAAGCGCCCAAACTCACGAGTAAAACGCCAAACTCACGAGTAAAACGTCCAAACTCACGAGTAAAACGCCAAACTCACGAGTAAAGCAGCCAAACTCACGAGTAAAGCAGCCAAACTCACGAGTAAATCAGCCAAATTCACGAGTAAAACGCCAAACACGAGTAAAACGCCAAACTCACGAGTAAAGCGCCCAAACTCACGAGTAAAGCAGCCAAACTCACGAGTAAAGCAGCCAAATTCACGAGTAAACCTCTCAAATTCACGAGTAAAACGCCAAACTCACGAGTAAACCTCTCAAATTCAGGAACAAAACGCCCTCGTTAGTGTGGGGCTTAGTACTACTACGCCTTAAGTCTTATTTAAAAATATAGCTAAGGCTCATTATACGAACTTGCAAAACTAGATAAGATAGAAACAAGGAAAGGAGGACGAAAACAATGAAGAAATTTGGTTTATTTATTGTAGGGCTGATCGCATTATTTATCTTGCTAGCGAATGTGGGTCCATTAATCAGCTTGGCGATTTGCTTGGCTATTCTATATTTTGGATTCAAACAGTTCATGAAGTCCGAATCGACAGGAGCCAAAATTGCCTGGGGATCAATCTCCCTTATCGTGCTAATAGTTGCTGTTTCTCATATCCCAGCGATATTAGGACTGGTAGCAGCTTACGTTCTTTACCTCGTCTATAAAAAATGGAATGAAAATGATGAAATTGTATCGAAGGAAACAGACCCATTCTCGAATTTTGAAAGAGAGTGGAAAGAGTTAAATAAAAACTAGGAGAAGGGATGGAATTGGAATGAGTAATCTATTTTCAAGAATGAAACAAACGATTTCAGCGGATTTTCACGACTTGTTGGATAAAAAGGAGCAAAAAAATCCAATTGGAATGTTAAATCAATATCTGCGTCAATGTGAGCAGGAGGCAGAGAAGGTCGGAAAGCTGGTTGAACGTCAATATCTACTGAAAGAAGAGTTCACTCGTGAATATAGTCAAGCGCAAAATCTAGCTGAAAAGCGTAAACATCAGGCTGAAATTGCTAAGCAGGCTGGAGAAATTGATTTAATGGAATTCGCCTTAAAGGAAAACCTGCACTATGAAGATCGGGCGCTAAGTTTGAAGGAAGCGCAAAAAAGTGCAGAAGTTCAGTTAGATGAACTGGAGCGGAAATATGAAGAAATGAAGCATAAGCTCAAGGATATGCATCTTAAGAGAATGGAACTGATGGGCAGGGAGAATATTGCCCGGGCAAACCACCGGATCAATCGGGTTTTAAATGCTGGTAGCTCCGATGCCAAACCGATAGCGATGTTTGGTGAAATGGAGCAATATATCGATCGTATTGAGAATCAAGTCCATTCAGATTATAATCGACATACTATCGATGCCAGGATTGTCCAGCTTGAAAAGGAAATGGAACAGAAAGAAGCATAGTCGATTTCTTATTAAAGCTTTGCTGTTATCCCCCAACTACTTGGAATCGAAGGTGGGGGAAAACAGTCTGTTATAACGTGATAAATTCATGGTATTCTTAAAAGGCACGGGTTCCTGTGCCTTTTAAGAATATCATGATAACTTACAGAGGAGGCGAACCGATGTTGAACAAAATGAAAACAGATTATATGGGTTGGATCTTTCTCATCGGAATCGTCCTGCTTATTTTAGAGATTTCATTTAAGGGTGGAGGTCTCTTATTTTCCCTAGCATTTTCAATTGGACTTATCTATTTAGGAAGGAAATTTTCAAAACGGACAATCGGGAAAATCCTTTTTTTTATAGGAATAATAACTCTTATTATTACTGTCCTGAATATGTTCGTCTTTAGATTTTTCCTAATAGCAATTCTTATTTATCTATTACTTCTTTATTATCAATCGAAAAAAAATCCTGATTGGATCAATCCCATTTTAACCAATGAGGGGTTTGACGAAGAACGGATCAATAAAGAGCGATTATTGAAAACCAATTATCTATTTCAAAATAGGTTGTTCGGTCATCAACAAACGGCCGAACATGTATATGAATGGAATTCGGTAAATGTTCAGGGTGGGGTCGGTGATACAGTTATTGATTTAAGCCGGACGATTTTACCGAAAGACGACGCTGTCATTTCCATCAGAAATATAGTTGGTAATATCACAATCCTAGTACCGTATGGCATTGAAATCAGAGTCCATCATTCGGTCATTGCAGGTAGAGCACGGATTTTTGATAATAAGCCTGAATCCAGGGTATTTAATCAAATCTATTCCTATCAAACGGAAGGGTTCAATGAAACGGATCAAAAGGTTCATATCATCACTTCTATCTTAGTTGGGGATTTAGAGGTGAAGCGGGTATGAGTATACTGACACGTCAGATATTGAGTGCCCTTTGTGTTTCCTTCGTCCTATCCCTTGCCTTGCCGGCAGCGGTTTTCTTTGTTTTTCCTTTATCTGACTGGAGATTATTGTGGGATAAAGTGGTTATGGGGTTACCCTTCGTCATATTCCTGCCAAGTCTGGTCATTACGGTAGGGCTGATCTATGGAGTCGTTTCAGGGATGTTTTGGAAGAGGCAGCTGCAAAGGATGGATGAAGGGCTTTATTTACTTGAACAAGGCCGCTTACCTTCGCAACAGGAAATGTATCCAGTCCAAGAGATGGCTAAAATGGTTGAACGGATGAATCAGATCCAAAAGCATATCAATGAGCAGACAAAATTATCTCAAAAAATGGCGAATGAAAAGGCCATTGATCAGGAGAAACAGATCCAGGAAATTGTTTCACAGGAACGAAACCGTTTGGCGCGGGAACTGCATGATTCAGTGAGCCAGCAATTGTTTGCCGCTTCGATGTTCATGTCGGCCATTACAGAGTCACAATCTAATATGGAAAAAACAGAAATGAAACAATTCAAGGTAGTGGAAGAGATGATCCATCAATCTCAGCTCGAGATGAGGGCTTTATTGCTGCACCTGAGACCCGTTGCGTTAAAGGGAAAATCATTGCAGGAAGGAATGAAGGAGCTCCTCGAGGAATTGGCCCAAAAAGTGACGATGGATATAAATTGGAAGATGGAGCCCGTTACTCTGGATAAGGGGATTGAGGACCATCTGTTTCGGATTTTACAAGAATCGATTTCCAATACACTAAGACATGCAAAAGCGAGCTCGCTTGAAGTGCTATTGATCGTTCGTGATGAGTTGATCATTTTACGGATTACGGATGATGGCATCGGCTTTAACGTCGAGGAGTCGAAAACCGGATCATATGGTCTGCAAAACATGCATGAACGGGCTGTTGAATTAGGCGGAACGATGAAGCTGGTAAGTGTTCCGAATAAAGGAACACAACTTGAAGTGAAAATCCCATTATTAAATACTGGAGGTGATCATGATGATTAAAGTATTATTTGTCGATGATCATGAAATGGTAAGAATAGGGGTATCTGCCTATTTATCCGCACAGGCAGATATCGAAGTGATTGGTGAAGCGGACAATGGTTTGAAAGCTGTTGAACTTGCAATGGAGTTACGTCCAGATATCATTTTGATGGATTTGGTCATGCCGGAAATGGACGGCATAGAAGCGACTAAACGAATTATTGAAAAATGGCCTGAAGCAAAAATCATCATTGTGACAAGCTTCCTGGATGACGAAAAAGTGTATCCGGCATTGGAAGCCGGGGCGACAAGCTATATGTTGAAAACATCAAAGGCGAGCGAGATTGCGAGAGCCGTCCGTTCCACCTTTCAAGGGCAAAGTGTACTTGAACCTGAAGTGACCGGGAAAATGATGGAAAAGTTACGTCGCCCTCAGAAAACCCAGCTTCATGAACAATTGACAAACCGTGAAATGGAAATTTTATTGTTGATGACACAAGGGAAAACGAATCAGGAAATTGCGGATGAACTATACATAGCCCTGAAAACAGCCAAAGTACATGTCAGCAATATATTAAGTAAGCTTGCGGTGCAGGACCGCACCCAAGCAGTGATTTACGCATTTAAACATTCGCTCGTTCAAGAAGTAGAGTAAAGAGCGTCTATTTACGAAAAGATGAAAGTTTGTTATATTTAGGGAATTATCCCATCTTGTAAAAGTTCTTTCAAGGTTGCTGATTGCAGCCTTTTTTTTTCGGATAACGGGAAAGTAGGCAGAAGGCAGGTGAAATGATGTTAAGAGTTATCTTAGAATTATTTCGTATAATCACCATTATTTTTGTTATTGGAATGATAATGGGGTTCATCATTAATTCAATCTATGCGATTTTTGGTATAAACGTAGAGAATACCACGGGTGGATGGATTGTTGCTATGGGAATTTTTCCATTACTTTATGTACTCTATAAAAACCGGCTTCAATTTTCGGGGTTCTATAAAAATGGCGGACAAGTAAAACTCTCAAACAGGGCAACTACTTTACTGCTTTGCTCCTCTGTGCTAATGTTAACGGTTGCCCCTTTATTTCGCTAACGGAATGCAAAAAGAGCATGTTTTGATTAAGTTTAATCAAAACATGCTCTTTTTTATACAGTTATGTTTTCAGATTATACAGCTTCCTCTGCAGTATCGAGCCTCTTGCCATATATCCGATAAAGAACCAAAGCAAAGACCATTCCTATAAAGGAGATGGAGGAGATGAACAGGTAAAGAGTCTTGCCTCCGAAAGCCCCATATATTGCTCCGCCTATATAAGAAGCAATGATTCCCGAAACTCCAAAGAACAATAGCGCCAGTACGGTCTGGCCTGTGGCACGCCACTCCACCGGAACAATCCGATACAGGTACTGAATGGCAGCAGAGTAGAAGATCGGGAAAGTCAATATCTGCATGACTTGCAAATAAGCTAATAAATGTGGATCGGTAATCCAGGCAGAGACGAAGTAACGAATAAAGAAAAACGCAGCTGCGAACGAAATAATAATGATTTCCTTACCTTTACGCAGCCACCAGAAGCTTAAGGCGAAAACAACAATTTCACTTCCTGCTGCTAAGAACCAGGTTAAGCCCACAAGCTTGGCACTTCCTCCAAGTTCACGGATATATACTCCGAGGAAAGTATCATTCATCCTTGCTGGAACAGCACAGATAAAGACCAATAACAAGAAAAGAAGAGTCTCTTTATTACTGAAAAAATGCTTAAGGCTCTTTAAGGTGACAGGTTTCCCTGAAACGGGTGCATCAGGCATCATCCAGCTGACAATGAAACTGATCAAACCTATGACGGCAAAAAGGAAGGCCAGGCTGTTTGCTCCGAAATATGACATAACATAGCCAGTGATCAGCGAGATGACCGCATAACCCAATGCACCATATGTCCGGATGGAACCGTAACTGATCCCAGATTTCTCCGCAATGGTAAAGTTGAGGCTTTCCGTCAGGGGATCGATCGGCATCAGAAAGAAATAAAGCAGCATGGCAAACAGGATGAGTTGAAGATAACTGCTTGAGTCATATAGAAAATATCCGATTACGCTCGAGAAAAAGATAAGTAACAACAGGACTTTACGTATAGTCCTCGTTTTGTCGCTGATCATTCCCCATAAAGGCTGGGTAATGAGGGTGACAAAACCTCCTGTACCAATGATGAATCCGATTTGGGCTGGACGCAAACCTTGATCAGCCAGATAGACTGGGAGAAACGGAATGAAAATGGCAAGCAGGCCAAAATATAAAAAGTTAAAACTTTTTAATAATCGTAGTGCTTTCATAAAAAGTATGATACCTCACGTGTTCTATAGATTGGTTTAATTTCAACTTTGTTATTGTAACATTGATGACAGTTTTTGAAAAAATAGATTTTATTTTTATGGATGGAAATAGACAGATAGAGTTGGTTTCGAGGTTTGGAAAATCGTCACTTTTACTTTTTAAAAATGGATGTAAATGATAGAATTAACACTTATTGTTAATGAGGGAGAGTGGAATAAATAATGGATCAAGACACAAAAGTGATTCAAGAGTTGCAGGTATTGAAGCAAAAAGTCGGTCATCTTGAAGACTTATTAACGGAGCAAGCGAATAAAAAAGAGAAGGTAGGACCAGTTCGTACCTTTATTGATGCTATAGTATCTTTGTTATTTGGCTTAATTGTTGTTGGACCGGTTGTTGTGGTCGTCGTTGGGGTTTTAATGGTTGTTGCATCATGGTTAGGGACAGAGTTTTAACACTTGAGGTGAGTATTAGGGAAATTTAGAAGCGGAGGAAAATAGATTGGTAGATTTAAATATCTTTTTAGCATTTAGCGCAGGAATACTTTCTTTTATATCTCCATGTTGTTTGCCTTTATATCCTGCTTTTTTATCTTATATTACAGGTTTTACAGTTAGTGAGTTAAAAGAAGAAAGTAACAAATTAAATCGTAAGGCACTGTTTCATACCTTTTTCTTTTTGGTCGGATTTTCAATCATTTTTGTGGTGCTAGGGCTTTCGACATCGTTTTTTTATGAACTGTTTTATGAATATATTGATTTTATTAGACAAGCAGGAGCCATTTTAATCGTTATGTTTGGACTAATCATTGTCGGAGTTTTTCAGCCGAAATTTTTAATGATGGATAGGAAAATAACCTTTAAAAGCCGTCCATCTGGCTATCTAGGTTCTGTTTTGATCGGAATAGGATATGCAGCTGGATGGACTCCTTGTGTGGGTCCGATATTAGGTGCCGTAATGACCCTTGGGTTATATACGGGACAAGGCTTATTATATATGATTGCTTATATCCTTGGATTTTCAATACCTTTCTTTATCATGTCATTTTTTATCGGAAAATCAGGCTGGATAAGGAAGTATAATCATAACTTCACTAAAATTGGCGGATATTTCACGATTGTTATGGGTGTTTTCTTGTTTTTTGATTGGATGACTAACATGACTTCTTTCCTAACAAATTATGTATTTGGAGGCTTTACTGGTTTCTGAGTATCATGCATCATACTTACTAAATGAGCTAATGATTTGCTAATTTTAATAAAGAAAAGAGGGTGCCCCTAACTATTCGGCGGTATATCCTCTTTTCGGAAGAATTAGGATAAAGTTAAGAACAAATCATTTAAATATATAATGCAAAAAAAGGACTGTTACTGCAAGTTTGTATCTTTTCTCGATTGAAAGAGAATCATTTTCTTTCATGAATTTTTCGATATCTTCACACTCAAGATTAGAGAATAAGGAGATCGTCTCTACTGGTATACCAAATTCATTGTTCAGTGCTTGAGTTATAGCGGTGACCCTTTCATTTGCATCGGTTGAAGGAATCCCTATGACTAAAAGGCCCACTAAATCTATTAGGTCCATCATTTCTGTTTGAGTTATCGAGGATTGAATATTATGACCATTTGCAAAATCTAAAATGACTTGTTCAGATATTCCGGTAATTTTACTTAATGATGCTGCGGGCATTTTATAATCATTTAGAAGAGTTTTTAATAACTCTTTAGGTTCATGACCAATCATCTTGAATAACCCTCTTTCACTTTTAACTCTATTATATATGGAAGTAGACAATATAATAATATATTGTCTACTTATTTTTTGAAAAATATCCCTTATTTAGAAACCCAAGTAATGTAATTTGGAACCGTATAAGAAACAACTTTACCGAGGAAAGTTGCTGATCCGGTTAATTGTGCACTATATCTATTATTATATAGCGCTTTATATGAAACAGCCCCGCTAAACCCTGAAACTGAAGTTCTCCCAGAGGATAACCCTGAAGTAAGATTTGTAATAAGCATAGTACCAGTAAAACCAGTTGCTGGTATAGACATAGTTATTTTGTATCTAACTTTACTTCCTTCGGCCCATAAATTTAGAACACCTCCGGGGCCAGGAAAGGCTATTGTTGGTTGGATAAGGTTGTTACTTGAATTGGCAGGAACTAGAACTAAAGGAATAGTAGCTACTTCACCTTCAGCTAATTTAATTTCTGATAAATCAACAGAGAAAGAATAGTCATCACCTGAATTTTTACCTTCTACTGTATCGTTCGATATCAAGTCAGACGAACCAAAATTTTGTTGTTCTTCTGCAAAAACTGATGATGTAGCCATAATCATAAATACTACTAAGATACTCATAAACCATTTGCTCATTCTATCATCTCCCTGTAGAATTTTTATTTTCTACTTCATGATAACATAGGTCTATTTAACTAGTTATGTTTTTTGTAAAATTCATAAAATTTCAAAAGTTTATATTGATATATATGGTTAGATTTTCAATATTTCTGTTGGGTTATGAGTTTCATATAGGGTGTTAAGATTTGATATAGAATTAATCGGTGATTTGCAAGTAACTTTAGAAGGTTCATAAAAAGAAATGAGAAGTGAGTCACATTGGGATAGCACTACGTTTAGGAGACAATCAAACTGCAGATATACTCCCTATTATTTAGGTGAAAATGCTTAATTTCTAGGGAAGTTGATGATCTGTAAATCCGGCACCATCTAACCAAAAATCAGTTTGCCATATACTTTTAATCTGCTATAGTGTTACGTTTTAACGCCTAAAAGCTACAGAGGTAGGATACTAAATTAGCATATATGTAAAAGAGTGATCAAATGAGCAAATCAATAATCTCCCGTTTTCCCCAGAAGGTTGGTAGGCTTCTTTTATACTATCCTTTGGGCAAACAAAATCTTAAAGTTTCTGTGATAACGAATCATACTTAATTTTAAATAGTATTTTACTGATTTTATATAGCTAGTTCACCACAATTCACTAAGATTTGTTTCTTTTAAAATGTTATTCTAAAAAAATTATTGACAAATTTACATCGAATCCGTATAGTATTGGATATTATTAAAAATATTCAGATATAATTTTCAAAACGCAAAGATCAGGAGTAGTAAAAGCAAATTATTCGGTAAAGAGAGCTGCGGGGTGGTGTAACGCAGTCCAATAATACTTTGAACTTGCCTGGGAGTGGTAAAGCGAAAGATTAGATTTAATCTATTCTCTTGTTTTAACGATTAACCTTCGTTACAAGGTTTTTAAAGCAGGGTTCAAAAGAACCAATAAGAGTGGTACCGCGGTAAGCTTAAGGCATATCGTCTCTTTCTTCATTTGATTATGAAGGAAGAGACGATATGCCTTTTTTGATTTTTTGGGGGGTAAGGATATGGAAACGGACAAACGGAATTTACAGAGGACAATGACTTCACGGCATATTACGATGATGGCATTAGGCGGTGCTATTGGAGCAGGTTTATTCAAAGGAAGCAGTTCAGCCATTGATATGGCAGGCCCATCCGTAATTATTGCGTACTTAATTGGTGGAATCATCTTATTATTCATTATGCAAGGTTTAGCTGAGATGGCGGTCCGCAATAGCGGTGCAAGAACATTCAGGGACTTAGTTCAATCGATCCTAGGAAAGTATCCTGCCTATTTTCTAGATTGGATTTATTGGAAAATGTGGGTATTGAACATAACGGCAGAATCCGTCGTTGCAGCGATTTTCATTCAATATTGGCTGCCTGGATATCCAATTTGGATACTGGCATTAGCTGTTTCTGTGTTAGTTACAGCGATTAACTTGCTGTCGGTAAAGGTTTTTGCTGAAACGGAGTACTGGCTTGCGTTAATTAAAATTACCGTCATTATTGTGTTCATCATGGCTGGATTATTGTTACTGCTCGTAACTTTTGGTGATCATACAGCCGTCGGTTTCTCTAACTTGACTGACCATGGTGGTTTCTTTCCGAATGGATCAACAGGTTTAATCACTGCGATGCTTGTTGTGATCTATTCATATGGTGGTACTGAAATTATTGGGGTCACGTTAGCTGAAACGAAAAATCCCGAAAAAGTGGTTCCAAAAGCCGTTCGCAGTACATTGGTTAGGATCATATCTTTCTATATCATTCCATTTTTCATCATCGTTAGTTTAATTCCTTGGAACGAAGTAAACGGGGTGCCTGAAAGTCCGTTTGTGATGGTCTTTCAAATGATAGGGATTCCAGGTGCCGACCATATTATGAACGCAGTTGTTCTACTAGCGATCATTTCATCGATGAACTCTGGACTGTATGGTTCATCTCGCGTTTTGTATACACAAGCCGTGGACGGTCGCATTCCGAAAATCTTTTCACGTTTATCCAAGAAGAAAGTTCCTGTTTACGCAATATTAATGTGTACTTCAGCTTTATATGGCGGTGTACTGATTTCCTTATTTGCTGGAAGCAAGACCTTCGATTTCCTAATGGGATCGCTGGGATATACCGTATTATTTATCTGGTTAATCATAGCTATAGCTCATTTGAAATCACGTAAAAAGCATCCTGAAAAAACAAGTGCCTATTCGGTTAAATGGTTCCCTTATACAACTTGGGCTGCGATCATCGCATTAATAACGATCCTGATTGGAATCATTTTCACGACATCCATCATCGTAACGATTATTACACTTAGCATCTACTTCTTTATTACCTTAACTTATGTATGGAAAAGACGCTTTAATAAAATCTAGAAGGAAGAGGGATGAATAACCCTTTTTCTCTTATAGGTACAGTTCCAGTTTCATATGGTCAAGAAAAGTATTATCGAACGAATGAGAGAGTTGGATTAAGCAACTTATTTAAGCCATGGTATATATTAACATACCATGGCTTTTTTTATCATGAGAAGGTCTATTATTAGAAAGAGTCAAAGATATCCATTTAATAGTTCCTGGGAATCATTAAATCTAGCATGTTATGAGTCCAATTGAGTGCTAAATGTTGTATAATAATCTTTGGAAAATAACTAATATATTGAAAGCCGGAGCGAACTATGAAAAACAATACTCTTTTCTCTTTTCACCCATTATGTTATTTATTACTTTTGGTAGTTACTAGTTCTATTTACTCGATCATCAATCAATCAACAGGTCATGCTGTCGATGTTACGACTCTAATAGATGGGGAGATTCCCTTCATTAAAGAATTTGTCGTTCCTTATTTACTTTGGTATCCGTATATATATGGATTGATGATTTATTACTGTTTTGTTGACCGCAAGCATTATTTTGTTGCATTAGGTAGTTTGATTAGCGGAAAACTTATCTGTTTTATTGTATATTGTTTTTGGCAAACGACCGTACCTCGTCCAGAAGTGGTGGGGAACGATATCTTTGCCAATTTAGTTCGACTTGTTTATAGTCATGATCAACCTGTTAACTGTTTACCTAGTATTCATGTACTGACAACATTTATTATGATGATCGTTGTGTATAAACGGAAAGACCAGCATAAATGGGAGTTTGCTAGTGTCACTGCATTTGGAACACTGATTATCTTATCCACGCTATTTACGAAACAGCATGCTGTTTTAGATGTACTAGCAGGAATACTCCTTGCATGTGGGGTGTATGTTTCGATACAGTATATGTTCCAAGCACTATCAGCCTATCAGATCAATCATTATGCAGGGAGACAAATAAAAAAAGAAATAAAAAATACGGATTTATAGGTCTTTTGAGAAAATGCCTTGATCCGTTTACAGAAAAATGCCACTGTAAGATACCAGCTCTAAGGAGCGTATATCTTACAGTGGCATTTTATATAGGCTTCTTAAGTAAAATCATTATACAGACAATAAAAAAAGCACCAATCTTCAAGAAATAAGAAGATTGGTGCTTTTGCTTTTACATTTCAGCTTCTATTTTCAATGATGATTCTTCGCTGAATTTTTCCTTATCCAGGTCACCCGTTATTTTACTTGTTAGAATACCTGAAGTCATGCTTCCGCTGACATTCACAGCCGTTCTTCCCATATCGATCAATGGCTCAACGGAAATCAACAGTCCCGCCAAGGCAATTGGCAAGTTCATTGCTGACAATACTAGAATAGCAGCAAAAGTTGCTCCTCCACCTACGCCAGCAACCCCGAAAGAGCTAATGGCTACAATGGCAATTAACATGGCAATAAAGGATGGTGTTAGAGGGTCAATACCCACTGTTGGAGCGATCATGACGGCTAACATAGCCGGATAGATGCCGGCACAGCCGTTTTGACCAATCGACAAACCGAAGGATCCAGCAAAGTTGGCAATTCCTTCAGACACTCCTAATTGTTTCTGTGTTTGGATGTTCAATGGCAGAGCACCCGCACTTGTTCTTGAAGTGAAGGCAAACGATAATACTGGGAAAGCTTTTCTCAAATATACCACTGGATTCAATCCGGCAAGCGTCAACAATAACAAATGAATCAAGAACATGACAATTAGGGCGACATAAGAGGCTCCCACGAATTTTCCTAATTTCAGGATAGCGTCCAGATCACTTGTCGCTACCGTCTTAGTCATGATCGCCAAGATTCCATAAGGCGTTAAACGTAGAATTAACGTTACCACGCGCATGATGATGCTGTGCAATGTATCTACTATTTTAGCAAAAAACTCAGCATGTTCAGGCTGCTTCCTTTTGACCCCTAAATAGGCAATCCCAAGAAATGCAGCRAAAATCACAACAGAAATAGTTGAAGTGGGACGGGCTCCAGTTAAATCCTGAAACGGATTTGACGGAATCAATTCAAGGATTTGTTGCGGCATCGTTTTATCTTGAATGGTACCGTATGTTTCCGTTATTTGATCCCCACGGCTTAACTCTGCATCTCCTTGCTCAATTTGAACGGCTTCTAAATTGAACACAGTTGCGGATGTAATCCCCACGGCTGCTGCAATCGCAGTCGTTCCAAGCAAGATCCCGATAATCAGGACACTGATCTTTCCGATATTGCTAGTTAGTTTCAACCTTGTAAAGGCTGACAAGATAGAGATGAAAACAAGCGGCATAACAATCATTTGCAGAAACTTAACATATCCAGAACCTACAATGTTAAACCAATCGACTGATTTAACAATCGCTTCTGATTGAGGTTCATAGAAATACTGCAAAAGAAGTCCGAATACAATCCCTAATCCAAGTCCAGTAAAGACCCTTTTTGTAAAAGAAACATGTTTCTTATTCATATAAAATAAAACGCCTAAAAGTACGAGCATAATAGCAAGATTTAAAAATACATAACCAATCATATATTTCCCTCCTCAATTCCGATTAACCAAATAAGATTAATTAATATCTGAAATTATAATACATCATTTTTTATTTATTTACCAGAAGAAAATTATTTATTTTTGACTTGGAGAGGAATTCATGTATTTATCCATATTCAAGAACTGAATAAGAAGGAACAATAAAAGAGAGATATACATAAACCTTTCTCCACTCACGGATCAGGGTTTCAGTATACCTCTCATAGATACAATTATTACTTCTTCAAATCAAACACGATATCATCCAATACCAACTCTTTGGGAGCACTACTTGGTTTTGTTGGGAAGGATGACACCTTTTCTTTACCATCTTCCGTTATGGTTACTTCCCCATGGTTCTCTGAAGTGAAATTACGTAAGGACAAATGAGGAGTTGCAATCAGTTTCGTAGCGTTCTGATCAATTTTTTGGAAGGTCTTACTCCAGCTCATATTATAAGAACCGAAACCTTTTCCTCCGTTGCCTTGTCCAGCGTACACATTTCCTAAGTCATCTTTAATGGTCAATTCAACATAGACCTCATCCCACTTGTTTTTAACCAAGTCGGAAACTTCTTGATTGTAATGAACGACAAAGGACATCGGTGATATCGCGATTTTTTCAACGGACACCTTTACTCCATATTGATCTACACTTTTATTGATAACCTTTTCGTTGCTTTCCGTTGCTTTTAGAGAGAAGGCAAAGTTCCAATTTCCTTTTATCTCTTTATTCGTGTCGGTAATACTAATGCTGTTTATATCCCAGTCTATATTTACCGTATCTTCTTTAAGCTCATCTAAGTTACTAGCCGTTAGTAAGCCTACATATTTTTTATCTGCTACTTTTGTAATTCCATCTGATCCTGCTTGGGCTTTCATTTCTTTTATTTGTGGGCCGGGAATATAGAATGATCCGTCACCCAAATCTTCTTCACTTTCAATGGTATAAGTGATGGTTACTGTTTTTCCATCATAAATGGCGTCATTTATCGTGAAAGTAAGGCCATTGCTTTCTTCGGTAAGGCCAATTTCGTTGGAGTAGTTCTTATAATCACTATAAAGACCCTTTCCATCATTCTTGATATCATCATAGAGACCAGTATTTCCATTACCAAAAAAGCTAAAAATATCTCCAATCAAAGGAATGCTTTTAGCAGAAGCTGTGAACGATAATCCAATGGTTGCGGTGGATAATCCGAATATAATGGAAGCAACCAGAACTTTCTTTTGCCAACCCTTCATTTTTTTCTTCTTGCTTATTGATTTTTTAAGAGTTCTTTTGACTTTAGCTTTTTCTAGTTCAGTAACTTCCATTTCCTCAAATTCAGTTTCGTCTATGTCTATATCATTTAATAATTCATAAATATCCTTCATACTACGCTACCTCCTAACTTTAGATTCGTAGCTTTTTGATTTAGTTTCTTCTTTCCTCTATAAATTCGATTGTCAATCGAAGCTTTGGTTAACCCGAGTTTTATCGAAATATCCTCATTCTTAAAACCTAGAAAGAACTTCAAGATAAAAATATCTCGATCAACAGGCTCTAAAAGCTCGATTAACTGAAGTAGTTCCGTTCTATCTTCCATCATAATCAGTTCGTCTTCTGCTGATTTTTCTAGATTCACATCGGTATAACTTGACGTAAATTCCACTTTCTTAGTAGCTTTTCTGTAGGAATCAATCGATTTAAACTTAGCGATCGCACAAATCCATTTTCTGAAATCTGTTGAATCGCCATGGAACTTTTTCGAATTGTTCCAGATTGAGAGAAAAATATCATTGATACATTCTTCAATAATTCCTTCGTTCTTAAGGGGGGAGAGAATTTTATTTGTGATCCCCTTAATCAATGGCAAATAATTATCAACTATAAATTCTAATGCGTCTTCTTCTTGTCGTTGTAACCGCTCGATAAAATTCTTATCAGTAGACTTCATGTAATGATTCSCCTTGTTTTTTTGTAAAAGCTTTTACACTTTATACAACGTATGGAAAAATATTTATTCTCAAAAAGATTTGGGAACTTGATAGGGCAGGTATTATCAGGAAGGATATGTAAATAGGTTTCTTGAATTATAGGGTATTGAAGTTATCAAACTTTGTAAAGATGAGCCAAGTGTTTTGGAAAGGGATGAGTAGTGATGGAAATATTTATTAATAGGCTAAATGAACGAGACGCGGAAGAGTTATTTACATTTGAATGCAATAATAGAAGGTTTTTTGAACAAACGGTCCCAAGTCGTGGAGATGATTATTATACCTTCGAAACGTTTAAAAATAGACATAGGGAATTATTAAAAGAACAAGAAGAAAATATTTCATATTTTTATCTCATTAAGAATGACTCAGGCTCAATTGTCGGAAGAATTAACTTGGTTGATATTGATAATACCAATGGCTCGGCACATGTGGGTTATAGAATTGGAGAGAAGTATACGCAAAGGGGAATAGCCAATAAAGCATTAAAGCTATTAGTAAACACAGCGGCAGAATTAAGTGTAAACCAGATACATGC
This sequence comes from Peribacillus sp. P4_C12, assembly GCF_056402095.1. Classification (NCBI taxonomy): domain Bacteria; kingdom Bacillati; phylum Bacillota; class Bacilli; order Caryophanales; family Bacillaceae; genus Peribacillus; species Peribacillus sp. P4_C12. The sequence continues at coordinate 15,419 of NZ_JBFUIB010000016.1, read as the reverse complement.
GAAAACAACAAGTAACAATATTGCCTCTCAAAAAGTTTTAGAAAGAAACGGATTTAAACGGATTTCAATTAATGAGGAAAAAAATGAACACCACGGTCAAAAGGAAACGTTTATCTATTATTTTAGGACACTATAAAAATTCGGACTGAAAAATAGACGATTGAGATATTCAGGAGATGAACCAATGAAAAAAATGATAGAACATACAACATTCCCAAAATATATTACCGGCATTTATGTTTCGCAAGAATAGTAAAAGCTTTCATTACTTAGAATGAGAACGGAGAATCTACTATGATAGAAGGTTTATATGAAGCCCATTTACCTGTTAAAGACTTAGCCATTTCAATGGAATTTTATAAGAAAATAGGCTTGAAAATGGCATGGAAGGATGAAGATACTGCCTTCTTTTGGATCGAGGAAAACAAAAGTTGGGTAGGTCTGTGGGAGGGGGAAGAATATCAAACTCCATATCACCCTTCACTACGGCATATCGCTTTTCGAGTATCTTATGAAAACATGAAAAATGCTTTGACTTGGCTTCAATCCCTGCAAATTGAAGTTGTCCCTTTTGGAAAAAGAACGTCCATTGAACCTTTTGTTCGTCCTCATCAAGGAAACGCTTCCGTCTATTTTAATGATCCAGATGGTAATAGTTTGGAGCTTATGTGTTCAATAGAAGTACCTGATGCATATAAGCATATGACCAATAAACTTTCACTTGAAGAATGGGAAGAATTACTTACTAAGTGACTCATTTATCTATTAATAAAGTCGTTTAGAAAATAATAAAGTGTTTAAAAATTAAAAGTTATATAAAAAGCTGATCGGCAATAACACCAATCAGCTTTTTCCTGATGCTTATTCTTCTCGAATGACAAAGATAACACCAATAAAGATTAATATAGTACCCATCCAAAAAAGCAAGCCAATTTGCTCACCTAGCAATAACCACCCTAAAAAGGTACCGACTATAGGCTGGAAAAAGAAAAATAATCCGCCACTTGAAGCATTAAGCATTTGCAATCCGCGATTCCATAGTAAAAAGGCACATGCTGTCGATATGACTCCCAAGTATAAAAGACCGCCCCAAATAGTTGGATGCATCATGGCTTGGAAGTCGAGTTTATCTAATCTATTAATTGTAAAAGGCGTAAGTAAGACAATTGAAACAAGAATAGCATAGGTTGTTACCACAATTTGTGAATATTGCCCGGGGACACGCTTAATAAGAACAGACATAAGCGACCATGTTAGTGCTGCAATAAGTAACGATACCGCACCAAGTTGATTAGATGAATTGATATGCGCATTTCCGACTATAATACAGACACCAATTGTAGCTAGAATAATTGAAAGTGCTTTTTTAAACGTAATTTTTTCTTTTAAAATAATTCGCGCAAATAGCACCATGAATGCAGGTGTTGTTGAAGTTATAATGGCACCCATTTGTGCAGTAGAGAGCATTGTACCAATTTCCTGGGTTACAATGGAAATTGTATTTCCAATAAGCCCAATCATGAAAATTAACAACCAGTCTCGTTTTTCAATACGCCATGATTGTTTTGTTACAACACCAATAATTAGCAATGCAACAATTGCAATTACATAGCGGAACCATACTAATTCAAGTGGTGGAACAGAGTCTACCACAACCTTTACCACAACATACATCCCGCCCCAAATACTAGCAGCGAGTGATAAATATAAAGAACCTAATAAGGTGTTTTTCATTTTGCGCCCTCCGTTTTCTCTAGACAAATAATTCTGTCCTTAACGGAGTTGTAGTATTCTACCGTTAAGGGAGAATAACTACAGGTACATCATTTTCAAATAGTGGTGAATACATCATCAGATTTCAGCTCACTTTCATAATGTTTTCCTAATCATACAATAATTTGGTTGAATGGAGTATATAACTGTTCAATGAATTGGGTTTTATTATGAATCAAAAATTTAATGAATCAATCATAAAAGGGACCAAAAAAATTCGAACGTTGATTTCCACTCCAGGCACTCGCTTTCCGCGGGCGGTCCGGGAGCCTCCTCGGCGCCTTTGCGCCTGCGGGGTCTCCCTTGGACGCGCTTTTCCCGCAGGAGTCTCGCACCTTCCGTTCCAATCAACTTTGTTTTAACAATTAGATATAACCGCTTTTGTCGACAAACTGAAGGGACCAAAAAAATGGTCCCTTTCCCAATGATGAAATTAAAATAACAGAATCTTTTCATTAAATCTTTAGCATGTTTACAATTTCTTTCGCTTTATCTAATTGAACTCCTTCAATTAAGCTGCTTTTTTTTCTAACAGCTGTACCAAAATGATAGTAACCGGTATTTAGTTCGGAATGGATAGAAAGGATATTATCTTTATTTAAGCCGCTGCCGACTAAAATCGAGATGTCGCCGCAGGCTTTTTTCATTTGGTGAATGGTTTGCATGCGGGTTGAGAAATCACCATGTCCACCGGACGTCAATATCGTTGTAATTTCCGGATACTGTGCTAGCATTTCAGCAGCTCGTACTGGGTCAGGAGTATCATCGATGGCTCGGTGGAATGTAATCTCCAAACCTTCACATGCTGTTAATAGTTCTTCCAGGTATATTTGATTGATTTCATTTTTTTCATTTAATACACCCAATACGACGCCGTTTGCCCCCAATGAGGAAATAATCTTTATATCATTTTTCATAATACTTAAATCATCAGGAGAATACTGAAATGATTGGCTATGAGGCCTTACCATCACGTTGACTGGAATGCTTACCGAACTGACGACAGCTTCTATCAGGGCGTAACTGGGAGTTAAACCACCCTCAGTTAAAGCACAAACGAGCTCGATACGGTCTGCACCTGATTTTTCAATTAAAAGGGCATCTTCTATGGTTGTGGCAATAAATTCAATGTACATTAGATTTTCCTTTCTTGACAAGTTCTTTGGTATCCTTCATAGGAATCAGAATAATAAAAGTATATCATTTTGTTGCTGTTCATTAATTTTTGGATAAAACAATTTAAGTGTCAGAAGAACAGTGACACTAAACTTGTTTATAAAAGTAAGTTTCATTACAAAAGAATAAGCATTTCATTTCTCAAAAAAACTTTCTTAAACCTATGTAACTACAGTCACAATCAATTTTATCATGCGGTCTGCTTTTCTGTTAGATTGTTATCTCTATCTGATTTCCTTCAGGGTCACTTACTACGCTTTCATAATAACCATCCCCAGTGATACGTGGGCCGTTCAACACAGGGTATCCTGCTGCTTTTAACGTTTCTGTTAATTGATCGACATTCTCTTTGCTTCCCACAGAAAAAGCGATATGAGCATATCCTGTTATTGGGGTAGTCATTTTATCTTGTATTCCTTTCTGTCGCATAACTTCTAGACGTGCTCCATTTTCGAAAGTAATAAAATAGGATTCAAATTGCTTTTCCGTATTACGGTATAAACGATTGGCTGTGCCCTTGAAGTACTGCGCGTAGAACGCACACATTGATTCCAGATCATTCACCCAAATAGCTACATGTTCAATTTTCATCATCTTCACCTTTTCGTTTGTATAATTAACGCTTTGCTTTATTATTTTTCACATAATCATTCAACATTGTCTCTTTATCAGTTTTTTTTCATACTAAACAACTACAAATCTTTATTCTCATTAATATAAAAATAAGCAACGTAGTTATCAATGCAAACTCTATATCACTAAAGTACTTTAGAATTCGTATTTTTCCCCTTTGATAAATCCTTTTTTTTCAATAAGGAATTTAATTTTTCTGAACCAAATATCATTGCTGCAACAAAAACAACAATAAAAAACGGGAAGATTCCTATTGTTGATTGAGATGCAATGAAACCAAGAAGAGGAGGCAGGAACGTACTACCTGTATAGGCAACAGCCATTTGATAGCCCATAATTGTCTGAGAATGCTCCTTTCCAAAGCGTGCTGGTGTTTCATGTAACATGCACGGAAATATCGGTGCTAATCCTAATCCAATCATGATAAAGCCTACAAGTGAGAAACTAGACGGTAATTGTAAGAATAGAAGTACCGCACCAGCCAATGCTGTTATTTGGCCTACCCGAATGAGAGTACGGTTACTGACCTTTAAAGTAATAAAACCTGTAATAAATCTGCCAATTGTTATTCCTGCGTAATATAGGGAAACCCATTGTGCAGCTACCGCTACGGGTAACTCCTTAACATTTACCAGAAAGCTACTTCCCCATAGGCCCATTGTTGCTTCAACACCACAATAAAACAAGAAAGATATCAGAGCTAGCTTAACTCCCCTAATCTTCAAAGGTTTTATATCTTTAGCATCTTCATCATAAAATACACTTTTTGAATCTTCCGGCTCTTCACTTAAAGTAACATTGCTGTTTCTTGCGACCCTATTCCATAAAGGCAGAGTGAAGAATAGGATTACAACTAATGCGAACTGAATTCCAGCAATAGCAAGATATCCTTGTCTCCAAGAATTTTGCTCTGAAATAAACTGAGACATAATGATGGGACCAAGTGTAGCCCCAACTCCCCAGAAACAATGTAGCCAACTCATGTGGTGTGCTTTGTAATGTGTAGCAACATAATTGTTTAATCCTGCATCAACAGAACCTGCACCTAATCCAAGTGGTATGGCACAAATAATTAACCAAACAAGCGATGGTGCAAAAGTGAAACCTAGCAAAGCCCCAGCAGTCATTAAGCAACTGACAAATGTAACATTCCCAGTTCCGAACCGTTTAAGCACAGTTCCGCTTGCTAAACTGGAAATAATTGTACCACCTGCTATCGTCATAAAAAGCAAGCCAGCAGTCTCAAGCCGTGCTCCATATTCCAATTGCATCACAGGCCATGCAACTCCCAACAATGAATCAGGTAAACCTAAGCTGATGAAAGCCAAATAGATGATTACTAAAAAGAATGTAGCCATGTATATAACCCGCCTTTAATTTTTTTTGCGGTGCTCCATTTTACTTCTGATTCGTTTTACCTGCTTGTTCCAGTGATCATGAGATCAAGTCCAAGATTTTGTAATCCATATAGATAGTCTTGTTTCCAATCACTCATTGTTATCTCTGGAAGATGTTCTAGTGGGATATATTTTGAGCTCCCTATTACAATTTGGTCTATTATTAATTTGTTCACTTCATCATTGCAAAAGATGATCGTATGAGGGTTAATGATTGCTACAAACGTAGCTACTAAACGGCTAATTGCATCAATCTCATATTCCTCACGGATAGTTGCTTTATTAGGTCCACTTCCATTTTCTAAAGCTTGCAGAAAATTTCGGTCATCATACTGCGGGACGAATGAAACCTCTCCCGAGAAAAAAGTACTTCCTCGCACCACGTCTCCATTTATCATAATTCCTGCACCTGGACCATTCTGACCGGAATACAAATATATAAGAGATTGATTGTCATTATTCCCCTTATTATTGTGATATCCAAGAACTGCGGCATTCATATCGTTCTCTACTACCACAGGTATAGAAAAACGATCCTCATAGTATCCTTTTAAATCAAAATTTTGAAAATGCTCGTAGCCTGGTATATAAAAAATCCGACCATTATCAACCGAACCAGGGACACCAATTGCCATAGAACTAATCTTTGAGTATTTAGCTATTATGTCTTCAATATACTTGGTTAATAATTTTAGATCATCATCTATTAATACACTTGACGTTTTTCCCTGTTCCTTCACTTCACCCAAACAATTAAAAATTGTATAATTTGTCTCTGTTCTCTCTAAAAATAGTGCTAAACCTAACATATGTTCAGGATTGTAGGCATATCGTTTTGCTCTTCTTCCACCACTAGAATCATCGAGGCCGACTAAAATAAGTTCGCCATCCTTCTCCATCTGCGCTAGGAATTTACTTATTGTCGGGAAACTAATTCCTAATTTATCGCTGAGTTCAACTTTTGTTGCACTTCCAAGTTCTAAAAGAGTTGTACGAATACCATTAAGGATAACCTTCTTCCTAGATTTTGGAGTAACGAATAACTCATTCATAATGTTCACCACCTAATATAAAAACTTATTAAAGATCTTTAATAAGTTACGATGATACTATATCATATACAAGTTTGGTAAACAATGGAAATCGAAAATGAATATTTATTATTTATACAACTTACAAATACTAGCATTACTCTTTCTGAATCTGGCCTATAACACGAGTAACAATGATGTTATATGGCCCAATTGTGGAGGAGAATTGTACATTTGTTACCTATAAACCATCCTGTTTGGCTACTCTATTTTTCATCCCAGGTAACCTCAGTGGCTTATTGATTATGCTTTCACTATCAACTATTTTTTTATTTTCATTTATAATGAAACGAAATGTCCATTCAAACGTATAAAAAAAGAATATATTTAGAGAATGGTATATTGAAAGTAAAATGGTTGCCGGAAAAATTAAATGAGCATAATCATAACGGAGGTTATTTAATTGGATAAAGAAGGTAAGGAAGTAACGAAATCGAAGTTTTACAAAATAGGAATGGGTTTTCTAATAGTGTCTCTTCTCACTTGGATTATTCCTGTAATAGCTCCTTTTACGCCATTTCCAACGGCGGTAAAAGCGGGGGTCATAACAGGTGCAATAGTCTTTGCAGAAGTAATGTTCTGGGTAGGTGCACTTTTAGTCGGAAAAGAAGTAGCTGCTAACTTTAAAAGTTACTTAAACCCGAAAAATTGGAAAAAAGAAAAAGCAGGAAAATGAAAAATAAAAGTTTAGAAGGTAGTGTAAAAAAGAGTGAGGGTATAGAACCACATTAAATCTTGGCTCTTTTTCACCACCTATATCTAACCTGCATCCCATATTGTCCTCTATGTCGCAGTTTCTTTTTAATGTTTGGAGACGAAAAGTAAAAAATAAAAAGTAGGGAGAAGCGAAATATGGAAAATGAGATGTTGAAAGTATTTGATGCGGATCGTAAACAAATCGGCGTGGCTACTCGTGAAGAAGTACATAGAATAGGATATTGGCATGAGGTATTCCATTGTTGGTTCGTTAGTAGAGAAGCGGGAGTAGATTATCTTTATCTCCAACATCGTTGTGCGATGAAAAAAGATTATCCGAACCTATTGGATATTACGGCTGCCGGACATTTGCTGGCTCATGAAACGATATACGACGGTGTAAGGGAGATTAAAGAAGAAATAGGCATCGATGTTTCATTCGCTGAGTTGGTCCCACTAGGGATTATTGAATATCATGTAACAAAAGAAAATTTCATCGACAAAGAATTAGCTAACGTATTTCTATATGAAAGTACTCAGTGTTTCAGTGACTTCACCTTACAAAAAGAAGAAGTTTCAGGGATGGTAAAAGTTGAATTGGCTGATTTTGAAGACCTGTGGGACGGAACAAAAGAAGAAGTGAATATCCAAGGCTTTGAAATCAATCAAGATGACCATAGAATGATGATAGATCAATATGTTGGCAGAGATAAATTTGTGCCGCATGATATTTCCTATTATAAAAGCATTATTAGGTTGATCAGAGAAAACTTATCATAGCTTTCAGGTTCTGACCAAAGCTAACTAAAACTTAAGCCCCAACAAAACAATTCGAGTTTTGTTGGGGCTTAAGTTGTGTTCAAAAAGCTGAAAATCTCAATGTCATTGTGTTGTACCGTTACTTTGCATCATGAAAAATGATTCCCATCCCGTAGCGTATTCCAGATTGAAGAGTGCTTACGCCATGACGCATCGTATTCTTGTAATATCCTTGTTTACCTTCTACTGGCCGGTGGTTCGTAGGGAAGAGGAGTGCTTCTCCTTGTTCTAGCGTGATGACATGCCCTCGGCTTTGGGCTCGGGGGCGCTGTTCCACAAGAATGGATTCTCCTCCTGTATAATCGACTCCCCGCTGATTTAGTGTAAATACAACTTGGAACGGGAAATAAACGTCTCCATATAGATCCTGATGCATACAATTATAGCCGCCTGCTTCATATTTAAGAATAAGAGGGGTTGAACGGGTTTGTTCTTTTTCATGGCACTCTTCTAAAAAAGCAGCTAACGTATCAGGATAAATGGCTTCTTTCCCTAATTGGTGCAACCATCGATTAGCAGCTATTGCGAGTTCAGGGTAAAATGCTGTACGTAGCTCCTGCAATAAAGCAGGCAAAGGATAATCGAAATATTTATACTCGCCTTCACCGAAGCGATAACGTCCCATGTTGATTGTGTTTCGATATAGTTCTTCTTGGTCATACAAATTGATAAAGTTTTGACATTGTTCAGGAGTAAGCAGGACAGGCAATTTTGCAAAGCCTTGGTCGTCCAATGTTTGATGAATTTGGCCCCAGTCAAGTGTGTAGATTGGTGAATTCAACTCCCTATTCATTTATCTCCCTCCATTTTGTGCTTCTAATTGAAGCAGATATTGTTTCATCTCCGTTCCTCCGCGGTACCCAGTTATGGCTCCATTTTTTCCAATTACCCGATGACAGGGCACTGTAATCAGAACTGGATTGGCACCGATAGCCGTTCCGACTGCGCGAACAGCTTTAGGTCTTTGAATGTGCTCGGCAATATCAGAATAGGAATAGGTTTTTCCATAGGGTATTTGATTCAATGCTGCCCAAATTTCTTGTTGAAATGGCGTTCCTTTAACATCTACGGGTAATGAGAAAGTTTGTCGATTTCCCTCGAAATATTCATACAGTTCTTTTAGATAGGGCTTTAAGGCTTCTTCATTTTCAACAAGGTTCGTCAAGGGGAAGCGTTTTTGTATCCAAGTTTTCAGCTCATCATACGATTGACCAGGTGAACCTACATAACAAAGGCCCTTTTCAGACTTGGCTACATATAATTGCCACTTATCGTATTTTAAAATGGCCCAATCTATTGTTTGCTCTTTAACATTCATCATGTTGTTCACGCTCCTTTTTCAAGTTTTGATGGTAAGCTTTTCGATATCCTGATGGTGTATATCCCGTTTTCTTTTTGAATAACGTTATAAAATAGGGGGTGCTTGAAAATCCTACAGCCAATCCTATTTCGGTTACCGGCTGTTCGGAGCTTTCAAGCATTCTAATTGCTTTTTCAAGGCGAAGCTGTTGAATATATTCAGTAGGCGATAGACCTTTCACACGCTTAAACAATCTTTGTAAGTGGTAGGGACTGCCATGAGAAATATCCGCCAATGTGTTCAAGGTGAGGGGCTCGCTGTAATGTTGCTCAATCCATTCAGTTATTTGCTCAATCCACTCATCTGTTGGCAGATTCAAGCCTTCGGGTTTACAGCGTTTACAAGGCCTGAAATTTTCTTCTAAAGCCATATTGGCATTTTTGAAAATCTGCACGTTTTCTTTGTTGGGCACCCTGGATTTACAAGAGGGCCGACAAAAGATGCCTGTTGTTTTTACGCCATATAAAAAATGATCATCATACGCTGTGTCACACTCTACAATAGCTTTCCAGTAATCATTCGGAATGTCTGTTTTTTTCAAATTCATCACATTCACCTCTCCAATTAGTATACAAGAAAGTATTGATATACAAACATTTCGATAATATAAAAGCAAGATAACGTAATTTCTTTCAAATAGGAATAGGAAAAGACGCCGAAGATGGCTGACCGAAAAAATAAGAAAAAAGCCTTTCACTATATTAGTGATCGATTTTTTTCTTGTGTGACTATAAATAGGTTGAATCTGTTAAGGAAGGTAGATAAAGCTCCAGGAGTATTTGCGACAAATAGAATTAATTTATGGCAGAGTGATAACTTGGCTGTTTCGCAAACATAGTTTGGTTGTGAATCACAAAAGGGTCTATCAGTTGATGAAAGAGTTAGTTCACTTTTTTTATACAAAATGAAATAACAAAGCAGTTCTAAATGATCTACGATTTAGACTGCTTGGTTATTAAAAGATATCCCTTAATTTAAATTAATGTGCGGTATAGCCCCCATCAACAAGAAGGGTTGTACCATTAACAAAACTAGCATCATCACTTGCTAAAAATAAGACAGCCTTTGCTATTTCTTCTGGTTTTCCAAGTCTGCCTTGTGGATGAAGAGAAACTAAATATTCTTTCGTTTGAGGATCAACACTTGCAAGTAAAGGAGTGTCAATATAACCAGGGCAGACCGCATTAATACGAATACCATCTTTTGCATAAGCAGTACATAAGTTTTGAGTTAGTAGCTTCACGCCACCTTTTGCAGAGGAATAGGCTGTTGGATTTGGTAATGAAACAAAACTATGAATAGAACCAGCGTTAACAATGACACCGCCTGTACCTTGTTTAAGAAACTGTTCAATCGAATATTTATCAGAAAGGAATACTCCTGACAAATTAATATCGATGGTTCGTTTCCATTTTTCATAGGACAATTCATGTGCTGGTGCATCATCAGCAACTCCAGCATTTGCATACATAATATCTAGCTTGCCGTATTTATTCACGGTTTCATTGATCATCTGTTTAATATCTTCTTCATTTGTTACATCTGTTTTAACAAATAATGTATTATATCCATTCGTATTCAATTCTACTGATATGTCTTTACCACGTTCTGAAAAGTCAGCAATGACCACTTTTGCTCCTTCTTCAGCAAAAAGGCGAACAGTCGCTTCACCAATTCCACTTGCTCCACCTGTTACGATTGCTACTTTGTCTTTTAATTTCATATCAATCTCTCCATTCTGCAATTAATTCAAGTCGATATCCTATTGTTAACATTGCTAAATCTTTTATCTTGCTGTTGCCCCACCGTCAATCACAAATTCTGCACCTGTCGTGTAAGCTGATTCATCAGAAGCAAGAAATAGTACTGTATTTGCTACATCTTTTACAGATCCTAGATGTCCTAAAGGAAATAAATTTGCACCTAATTGTTCTTTTGAATTTCCAGTTACCTCAGAAGCATAGTCTGCCATTCCAGTATCGATGTATCCAGGATGGATAGAGTTCACTCTAACCCCCGCAGAAGCATATTCCATCGCCGCATCTTTTGTCATAATACGTACGGCTCCTTTACTAGCACCATATAGAACATGTCCTGGAGATCCCATCAAACCTGCTATGGAGGAAGCATTAATCACTGAACCTTTATTTTGTTTGGCCATCAAAGGCATGATATGTTTCATTCCTAGGAATACGCCAGTCACATTAATAGACATTAAAAGATTCCATTCTTCTACTTCAATCTCTGCAAGAGGTTTTATTTTATAAATTCCAGCATTGTTGAAAAGAATATCAACTTTGCCAAAAATCTTGATGGTTTCCTCTGCAACCATTTTCCAGTCTTCCTCTTTGCTAACATCGTGTTGGACGAAAAGTGCTTCTCCCCCGTTTGTTTGAATGTCTTTTACTGCTTGATTTCCAGATTCTTGATTTATGTCTGTGATAACAACCTTTGCTCCTTCTTTAGCAAATAATAAGGCTGTTTCTTTACCGATTCCTGTACCTCCACCGGTTATGATGGCTACTTTATTTTCAAGTCTCATTACAAGTACGCATCCTTTCAATATTTATTAAAATCATGTATAAAATTGTGTACAAAGAACCTTTTTACTATTCGAAATCGGATTCAAAAAGATTTACTAACTTGCTACACATTCATCTTACTACGTTCAGTTTGAAATACTATCCTATAAGATGATGTATAATAATAGAGTGAATATCCTCCATTTATAGGGTTATTTTGTTTGAAGGAGAAGAATTTCTTATGACTCAGCCATTTCATCCATATGAAGAAATTACGTTTCAACAATTCGTATTGTTCATCAAAACTCATAGCAAACAGATTGAAGAAAATATAAATATCTATCTCAGTCTAGAACCTTCCATTTCCGAGTCAGATCGAAAAATAACTGATACGTTGCTGCATTCATTTTTTCAACTATTAACCCAATCGAATATTGTAGGTATCGATGAAGATTTAGCTAGCCACTTTGACAATTGGCTTCAATCTCAGCTATCGATATTAAATATGAAAAGTTTTAACCTGTTTCAATTGATTTTCCAAAAATCTTTGATTACACTCATGATCCAAATAAAACATAACCGAATCATTCCTATATTAATGTTTTCATTATCTATTTTTACTTACCTTGTCCATAGTTATAACAATTGGGTAGATGCAGATACTACAGATCTTACCAAGAAAAATCCCCATGAAAATAGGGAACTTAAAAGGCTACAATTATTAGACAAATTAAACAAACTCCTGATTCGCTCTTCAGGAGTCCATGATTTAGCCTATATATTAAAAAAATGTGAAGAGTATTTTCACTATAAACGATGTGTTTTTTACGCTTATATCCCATGGTCGAATCAATTCTATGGTGTAATTGGTGCAGAGCTTCCAAAGGTACAGAGCATGAAAGGACAGCTTAGTGAGCAGAATACGGTTTTAAGTTCCAAAAAGCCGATTTATTTAAAAAATCCAAAAAATTATGTGAAAGAGGAACATGTAAAATTATTTAATCTGTCTTCCGTTATCTTTATACCGATCACCCATCAAGATCAATTGTTTGGATGGCTTACTTTTGATCAATTAGGTGAAGAATTTGATTGTTCAAAAGGTGAACTAGATTTACTAGAACAAGTCGGGAACCGTCTTGGTTTATATTTTTCAAGAAAAGGTGAAGAAGTGGCAAAAACTTCCGATCTTCACTTAACAGAAAGAGAAACCACGATTCTTGATTTGCTTTCGGAAGGGTACGACAATAAAAAAATAGGTGAATTATTGTTCTTAAGCGAGCATACGGTGAGAGATTATGTGAGCAGTTTAATGACTAAACTAAAAGCAAAAAATAGGACGCAAGTCGTTGCCCTGGCTTTTCGATTAGGTTTATTAAATTAATTCCCCCCCTTTTGCAAATCCGTCAACAATGAGAGGGTCTTAGGAAAACCTAATATATGATGATGAACACTAAGAAGGACCAAAAATAATGGTCTTTTTTCTTTTGGTATACTTATGCTTTCTCGACTTTCAGCCTCTAGGATTCATTACTTTTTTTGTTTGTTTTCATACTCCGTCCAAATTTAGAAGGAAAGTGCAAGATAACGTAATTAATTTTTTGGAAATAGGATTAGAATAAAGAGAACGTGAAGAAGGAGGGGCAAAATGAAAGAGCCATATAAAATGAACAAAGAATTACTTGATAAAGAGAAGGATGAATTGATCATCCACGCCCCCAGAGAGTTTAGCTTTTCGGAAAACTTGAGCTACCTGTCACGATCCTCCAATGAATGTCTATTCGAAATTGTTGATCAAAAAATTTATCGTGCCTTATTCGTAGAAAACGAGACAATATTAGTGGAAATCCGAGCTGAGAACGACACGATGATTTTTGTTCGATTTTTAGGTCGTACTACTTCAATAGAAGAACATGTTCATGAAGCCGTTTCCCTATACATTCGACAATGGTTTGATCTGGACAGGAATCTGCTTCCATTTTATGAGTTAGCAAAAAATGATCCTTTATTGCAAAGGCCAGTAAGTCAATTTTATGGTCTGCGAAATATAGGTATCCCAGATTTATTTGAAGCTATTGCCTGGGGAATTCTTGGACAGCAAATCAACTTGACGTATGCTTATACATTGAAACGGAGACTTGTTGAGAGATTCGGTAAATCTGTAGAATATGAAGGAGAGAAATATTGGCTGTTCCCAACGCCTGAAGTGATCGCGAATTTAACCGTAGAAGATTTAGTAGAAATGAAGATGACCGTGAAGAAATGCGAATATTTAATTGGCGTGGCCCAACTGATGGTTCGAGGAGATCTCACAAAAGAAGAGTTGTTAAATGCTAAGGATGTTAAAGCGGCTGAAAAAATGCTGACCAAAATTCGTGGAATCGGTCCGTGGACAGCGAACTATGTATTGATGCGCTGTTTACGTTTTCCAGCAGCTTTTCCAATTGATGATGTCGGGTTGCATAATTCAATGAAATTGGTTATGGAAACTGAAGCAAAACCTACGAAAGAAGAAATTCTCAAATTATCAGGAGCGTGGGCCAATTGGGAGTCTTATGCGACGTTCTATTTATGGAGATTGCTATATTGAAAAGTCATGGTAAAGCTCTCTTGAATTGGGTTCAAGCGGGCTTTTGAATGTTCATTTTTCAATGTGGGAACTATATGAAAATCCTGTTTTTGATGCCCTATCGTAATATCTTCAACATGTAAATGTGTGAAATCCAATTCATCTTTGAAAACATTTGATTGTTCAGGTGAGACTGGCTTAAGGTCAAACGAACCTTCAGGAAGTTTCATTGGAGAAGCCATATAGATATATTGAGTCAAAAATGTTTTCCCTTTTCGCTTACAATAATGTTTTACAGAGCGTACTAAGTGAGAATCCCCCTAATAATTACAAAGTTGCCCAACCATCTCAAGCCTATTCACCATATCTTATTACATTCAATCATGTAGAGGTGAATGGCTATGTATATGTACCCAATGTATCATTATGAAGATCAAGATTATCTTGTACGACAGTTTCCAGGTCTACCCGGCTTTCCAAGTATACCTGGATTACCTGGTTTACCAGGGGTTCCGAGCCAACCGGGATTTCCAGGTGCACCAGGATTTCCGGGCCAACCAGGATCACCACCAAGTTCACAAGCGCCAACGGCCCCTCCGCCATCGTTTATCCCTCTCCAACAATCGGCTTCAACATTTGCTGTAGATCCAGGAGCCATTTCATTTTGCTTATTCCGGAATACATTTATATGGTTAAATAATGGTGCAAGTTTCTGGTATTATCCCATTTTTGTCGGTCCGCGATCTGTTGCAGGCTTCAGATGGAATGGCAGGTTCTGGACGGTCTTTGGCATTGATACAAGACAAATTAATTCATTTACATGTTTTTGAGAATAAAGTATTCAAAGGGGATGTTAGTCAGAATATCTCCTTTGAACATTGGAGAAATTTGATAATCTAAGCTTTAAACTGCTTTGCTTTCTTCCAATTAGAAAGGGTTTCAAAGCAAGATAGAATCAGGACAAGCCAAAGAAAACCATTATTCAACAAATCCTACTGTTGATTGTCCTCCTCTCTGGTTAAATTATCCCGTAGAAAAGGCTGATTTTAGTAAAACTCAACAAGTAGTTCCACAAGCTTTATAAGATAAAAATACCGTTTAGTATTGAACAGGTTTTGGGCTTGGTTTGATAAATCTTTTTCAAAACAAGCTCTCTCTTTTTTACAGGGTTAATGTTCATTATTTATTAGAAATGGTAAAATCATTATATTCCTATAAAATTTAAAAAGTGGAAATGAAAATTGAGGATGCTGTTGAATATGAAGAAAGTATCGCTAGAAACCAAGATTCTTGGGTTAGTCTTATCATTGAGCTTATTTTTGATTCTCCTATTAACGACCTCCTTTTCTTATATGGAAGGAAGACAAATAGCGAAGGATAAAGGTC
>NZ_JBFUIB010000015.1:0-39000 GCF_056402095.1 Peribacillus sp. P4_C12 | reverse complement strand
GCATTGCACCGGGGGTTTTCTTTTAAATTTATGCATCCAGCTCAACATTGTGTTCTTTGCGCTTCCTGATGACCATTGTTAGCAATAAGAGTAGGTTAAATACAATTATGCATCCAGTCAGGAACACTATACTGGTTGTCAATGCACCCGCTCCAAGGCTCGTACTCATCGCTTGACGGAAGCCCATGACAGAGTATGTCATTGGTATGAACGGGTGAACCGAACTGAAGAAGTTATTGGTCAACTCCACAGGGAACATTCCTCCGCTTGCACCTAGCTGTAATACAAGGAATATCATCGCCAATAAACGACCTGGATTTCCAAATCCTACAGTCAAGAAGGTAACGATGAACATGAAGGTAAGTGAAGTCAGTATGGAGACCCCAATGAATTGCCCCATATTTTCGACCTGTAAATCCATTCCCCAAATCATGATCGCATCCAACACTAATGCTGAAAGCGTTGCTTGGATAAATAGGACCGTAAATTTACTGAACCACCATGCCACTCCTGATGTAGGTCTTGTAGAAGGCAACCCTGTCGGGAATCCCATATTGAAGGCAATAGCTCCTACAAATAACCCAAGAGATAATACATAAGGAGCCAGAGCATGACCATAATTAGGAACGTCACTGCTTTTTTGTTCTTTAACCTGTGTCGGTTCAGCAATCATGCTGTAATTATCATCGGTTGTTTTATTTTCACTTATTTCTTCTGCACCATCACTTAATTTTTCCGAAAGTTCAACCGTTCCATCTTTTAGTGAAGAGATTCCATCACCCAATTTACCGGAACCTTCAGCAAGTGCTGATGAACCTTTATTGATCTTACCTGCGCCATCGGCAAGCTGGATGACTCCATTGCTTAAAGTAGGCAGATTGCTTGCCAATTGTTCAGTGCCTTTAACAAGTGCTGATGAGCCCTCGTTCAAGGCCGCTGAGTTGGCATTCAGTTGATTGGCCCCATTAGCAAGTTTGTTTGCCCCTTCACCAACTTGGCTAACACCAAATGCATACTTCTCAAGACCATTCCCAAAGGAGGATGATCCTGCTTGAAGTTGTGAAACTCCATCAACCAACTGACCAGAACCCTCAGTTAGTTTTGATAGGCCATTATTTAACGAGGAACCGCCTTGTGCTAACTGGTTGATCCCCTTCACTAGTTCTGGTGTCTTTTCATTTAAACTTTGTGTTGCCGCCGTTAATTGATTGCTGCCTTCAACAGCTTCATTCAAGCCGCTATTTAATTGGGTTGCACCAGGAATCAATTGTTCTTCCAGCGCGTTCCTTATTGCCGTATATCCGTTTAACGCTGAAACGGCGTTTGGATTGACTTTATTCACCGCATTATTTAAATTGGCCACTTGTTCTGGAAGCTGGCCTAATCCATTCAATACTGGCATTACTTTATCCGTTAATTGCGTTGATAAGTCGGATACACTTGCAGCAAGAGTCGATGCAATTTGTTTTTGTGCTTCCGCCTGGGTTTGAAGTTCATTTTGAATGGCTCCGATTAATTCGGATTGTTGTTCACTGGTCATGCTTTTGAATGCTTCCGTGTTTTGAACGGCATTGATTGTTCTTTGTCCATTATTCGCTATCGTTGATTGAAGTTCAGTTAAAGCTGCTTGGCTATTCTGGAGATCTTCAGTAATGCCAGATACGGAACCGGACGTGCCGCTTCCTGCTGGAACCGCTTCTTGCAATTGATTTACACCGCTTTGAATGCTTGTCAGTCCTTGCTTAAGCTGACTCAGCTGTTCTTCTCCGGGCAATTGGCCATCCATTTTTTTCAGGCCGTCATTTAACGCCTGGCTTCCTTCTGCCAGTTTATTGATTCCCTCATTTAAACTCTGCTGACCTGCTGCCATTTTTGGGATTCCTGTCGATTGGTCCGTCAGCTGGCTTGCATTTTGTGATAATTGATTCAACCCATCATTCAAATTCGCACTGCCTGTTTGCGCTTGTGCCAATCCAGTATTTAATGTTTGGGCTCCTGGAACCACTTTGGCCAGCCCAGTGGAAAGTTGGGATGAACCTTGTATAAGTGCTTCACTATTATTAGTTAATTCCCCTGTGCCTGATGCGAGTTCATCCGCACCCTTTTGCAACTGACCGACACCGGAAGTGTATTGTGAAATTCCTTTATTTAATTCCGACGCGCCACTTTCAAGTTTATTGGCTCCTTCTAAAAACTCGCCAACGCCAATTTGAAGCTTATTCGCTCCATCTTTAAAAGTTAATGTACTGGAAGCTAATTTATTCAGATTTTCCGTCACTTCTTTGTTTCCATCATGCAGTTTTTCAGCACCCTCATCCAGTTTTGATGCCCCGTCTGCTGCATCGCCGAATCCATCTCCGATTTCATCCAGTTGTGAGAAGATCGCTTCAGCATATTCTTTTGTGACACTTTCAGCAATTTCCGTTTTCAAATTATTCGTTGCCTGTTTTCCGACCGTTTCAGAAACAAAACTGCGACCAGGATTCACGTCATACGTTAAATTCATTTTTTTTGGCTTATCATCCATGACGGTTGAAGCATTTTTCGAAAAGTCCTCTGGAATGGTGACGACCATATAATATGTACCATCATCAAACCCTTTTTTCGCCGCTTTTTCCGTTACGAAATGCCATTCTAAATCATCATTGTCCTTTAATTGCTCGACTAGCTCATTACCGACAGTTAAGGTTTTACCCTCATACTCCGCCTTCACGTCCTTATTCACGACTGCAACAGGCAATTTACCTGTATATCCGTATGGATTCCAAGCAGAACTAAGGAATAACCCCCCATAAATAATCGGAACGAACAGTAAAACGATTGCGACACCGACCAGTTTTCGATTTGTAAGGAAAAGCTTCCATTCTTGTTTAAGCATGTTCACTCTTTTTCACCTTTCTTTTTCCGCAGTACTTCACTCAATGACGCCGAATTCCAATTAAGAGTCGGTATGTCCGTGGTGCCAAAGCTCTCTTTAAGCAAATCTGCTACTGTTTGTCTGGAAAAGAACTCCATTAAAAGTTCATCCGCCTGAGAAAACATCCGTCGAAGGACGTCCATCCCCTTCTCTGCATACTCTCCATCTTTAAACGCTTTTTCTATAAGTCCCGTATCCGGAAACATCGAAATGGGTCCTTCCATCGCTTCAATAATTTCAAGGTTTTTAATCTTATCTACACTTTTGGCAAGAGAAAGGCCGCCATTATTACCAGGAACGGAAGTGATTATCTGCTTAACGACCAATTTCCTTATGATTTTTTTCAAATAAGAAGGAGACACCTCTAATCTCCTGCTGATCTCATTAGACGAAAGCGGTACATTTTTATCCTGGGTAGAGAGTATAACAATGATGCATATAGCTTGCTCGACCCCTTTTGTTAATTGCAAATCAGTTCACCTCTTCAAGTATGTATATGGATGTTTAATATCCATAATGGATATTCGGTATCTATAATTAAAACTCGTTTCATTATAAAAATCAAGTTATTTCTAGAAAAAATTTCTAAAAAAAAGTAAACCCCACATGATAGCATCATGCGGGGTTTACTTTACCATGTTTTTATAGGTTATTTAAAAATTCATTCACTGCCTCTGGAGTTTTAGCGTTTGCACTGTGCAAATGAGCAATCTTTTCACCATTTTTAAATACTAATAAAGATGGAATTCCCATAACCGTTTGCTCTTCAGAAATCTCAGGGAACTCATCACGATCGATTGTAAACCACTGTTTATCTTGATGTTCTTGAGTGATTTCATCGATGAACATGTCTAAACGTTTGCAGTCTGGACACCATGTAGTCGTAAAAATCCCAACTGTTAGTCCCTCTTGTTTGATTTGTTCACGGTATTCTTGTTCTGCACTAATATTTTTCATGATTTTCTCCTCCGAGCTTTTCTTTTCTTACCCATCATACTTTAATCCATGAATAAAGGTACTCTAGGATTAATATATAATTAATTCCTTCACAGTACAAACGGTTTATCTTGGATCTATCTTACTAATGCTCGGTTTAAGTTGATTGTCTAATGCCTGCTTATTGAACCTTCATATTTACTAACCTCAGTGTTCACAATTTTTTGCAGTCCAAATCTTTTATTTATGAATGAGGAAATTCTCAAGATGAATTCGCTATTTTGATCAATGAACAGGTAGTGACAGCTTTTCTCAAAAATAACCAACTCACTGTCAGGAATCTGGCAAGAAAATAGATTGGAATTCTCCTCTTATCTGATATTGGCTAACGGTATTAATGGTAAAAACATGGACGAGAAAGTCTTTATATCGTCGAATCGCAGTTTCAACTCTCTCTTTGCTCACACTTCATAATCCTCCTTTCTGCTGTCGAAAGTTATATGATATTACTTTTAATCTAGCAATCCGCATGCCAGTGTATACTTCTCCGAATGTCCATGGAGTATGTAACAAAGGGCTTAGGAATGGAAAAAACCTATAAACCAGCTGATTCCATGAAAAAAAGCCACTAATTTAGTGACCTTTTCTACATCAATCATTATTTATATTGGAAGAGTAAGTTGCCAAGAAACACCGAACTTATCAGCTACCCAGCCGAATTTCTTACTAAAGGAATAATCAGCTAATGGCATTAGTACTCCTCCACCATCTGTTAAACTCTCATAAATCCTGTCAATTTCTTCTTCAGTATCACATGTAATAAACAATGAAAAAGAAGGTGTAAATGTAAATTCATGCTTGATATTACTGTCGATGCACATAAACTCCTGACCCTTTAACGTAAAGGCAGCTTTCATGACGCTTCCCTCAGCACCTGCTTCATTTGCTCCATACCGAGTAATGCTGGTTATTTCCGAATCTTCGATTAAAGATGTGTAATAATTCATGGCTTCTTCTGCATTTCCTTGGAACATTAAGAATGGTGTAACCTTTGTCATTTATCATCAAACTCCTTTTTATAGCTTCTTATTTTAAACAATGGATTTTCCAATAATCATATTTAGGGTGCTCTTTGAAGCTTCCTCTTAAACTAATGTCCCAAGCACCTTAGTTGAAAAAGAATCTAAAATGTTAATTTATATATCGAACTTCTTGTTACATTTATGTGTTGGATTCTGGGGCCCACCAGTTACCCGAAACCACAATCATTGTCTGTAATTTAATCGTATTAGCAAAATAGTCATCATCGTCGTGTTCCTGTATCGTTCTGCTCCATAATTTGTTGATCCATAGCTGATTAGATGAATCAACCATGGCACTCACCATGAATGGAGCAACAAAGCTTGTACTATTTCCTTCCTCAACCGCTTTTCCATTTAGCATATAGCCAGATTGAATATTTTCTGGATTGCCATGTGTTTCCTCTTTAATCCAATTGTTCATCCTTTGTATTTGCCCCAACGCTCTAGTGTCACCGGTTAGTAAGTAATCAATCGTATAGCGCCAAGGAATTCTACTGCTGTTCCAGCTATAATTACCGTCATTTGGCCCCTCTAGAAAATCAGCTTGAGCCGGCTGATAAACTCCCTTAGATTGTACAATGAAATCAGGCATAAGACCGGTATTGCCACTTTTTGTTGTATAAATAGAATGAATAATCGTATAAGCCTTATCCGTTACATCTTTCCATTTATGATTCCCTGTTGCGGTCTCAAATGACTTCAAATGATTTAGAAGAAGGTCTGATGAACGAGTTGATTGCCCATAAACATGATCTTTATCGTCCGCCCAGTCTCCTAGTTTTATAAGAGACTGCGACTGATTTATTTCATTCAACATGATGGCCTCAATAATGTCTTTGGCTCTAGCAAGATAGTCGATATCCCCTTTACTTCCCCACTGCTGATCAGCCAATAATAACGCATAAGCGATGTCCATATCACCATCAGTTGCTGAATCAACATCCCCTGGCGTATTAATAATTTCTCCCTTTTTAKTCTTTACCTGTTGCCAAGCCATTAAAGATGGGTTATTTTTGCTGCTATGCGCCTTGTAAAATCTATAGAGACCATCAAAGTTTTGTTTGGCCTTATGATCCTTTCCCGCCATGATTGCGGTTATCATCATCCCATAACCATGCGCTTCGGAAACGGTAACAGCGTTTTTTGGCTCTGCATACCCCTTATCATTGTAAAAAATATAATACTCATCATTTTTATCAACAGGCTGCTTAAGATATTTTTTTTTCCAGGTTTTATAAAAATCAGCTACTTCATCATCCATCTCCTCTTGTGACACATGGTCTGGTTTTATTGTTCCAGATTGATAGACTGTATGTTGAGGAAACGGCCTTTTACTGGCAACCTCTTTTTTTGTATTTTGATACACTAATGCTATCGAGGCAATGATACCGACTACTATCACGCCTATTAATAAGCTAACTCTTTTTTTCATGTCTGGCTCCTTAGATTATGGTGTTATATTTACTTTAGAATATTGAGCGAGCCATAAACATTTGTATGTAACTGACAATTTTCCATGTATTCAAAGAGCTGTTAGGATTTCCAATCCCCTCAAACACCGATTAAGTAAAATACCATTGATTTACGATTATTTATTAAACTAATCTGCTCCGTTATATCAGTAAAAAAAGGGTGTCTCAGCAACCACTCTATACAGTGCACCTGTTAGTTTAGCTAGACAAATCTATTATTTCTTCTTACCTACTTTAGTTTCCGTACCCTTCAATATTCTCTTAATATTTTCTCTGTGAAGAATAATGACGAATAAGCTAATAAATAATGAGAGTGCTATAATTAGCTTGTCTTCAAATATAAAACTGTAAATACAAATTGAAATACTAGCTAAAATTGAACTAAGAGACACATATTTAGAAGTTAACAAACTAATAAGAAACACAATAAATGCAGTACATGTACCTAATGGAGATAAAAATATAAACACTCCTGCTGATGTAGCCACTGCCTTACCACCTTTAAAGCCTGCGAAGATAGGAAACGCGTGTCCACATATGACGAGTATGCCACACAATATAGGAGAAACCGTTGAATTAAAGATTTGTGGGAGTAGGCAAGCAACAGTACCTTTTAATATATCCGCAATAGCTACTGCAGTTCCTGCTCTTTTTCCCAAAACCCTAAACGTATTAGTGGCTCCAAGGTTCCCACTCCCATATCCTCGAATATCGGTTTTATAAAACAATTTACCGATAACCAAAGCAAATGAGATTGAACCAATTAAATAACTTGAAAGGAGAGTTATTATATTCAGCATAAGTTACCTTCTTACTTGAAATTTTTGTTTCAATTATATATTAATATTCGTTTTATTATGCTTATTTCCCTGCTATTTTTCTTAACTATTCCCCCAGTGTTGAACTAACGAACACCCTTCACATTAACGTCTTTGTCATTATCTATTATCTTTCCATCGCGTATTATTACCATAACAACTTCTTGACGGATATATTTGAAAAATATAAAAAGGTCATGCATCCATCAGAAGGATAGGCATGACCCTAAATAATAAATTGATACATTAGGTGTGTATAATATTGCGAATGGTTTATTGAAAGAAAAAACATTTAATGCTGTAATCCCTCATTTCCTGACGTTATTCCTTTAATAAATGAAGTAGCCGATTTTCCCTAGTGTTGGAAAACTCGGCTTTCTAGATGTCATATTTTGCTTAGCGTATGTTTTCCGCATTTTGCTATCGAGACCCCTAATAAAATATCTAAAAATAAATAGGAGATTCGATTTTCTTTTGATTTTTTTAACATGCCATCATTTTTTCTTTGACAGTAAATTACCTAAATTAGATAAAACGACTAATGAGCCACCGATGGTACTCCACTTAAACCCTCCAATAAGGCCGAAAATTAGTAAAAACAGGCCGAATACTGTACCGAATACTGAACCTACTCGTATTGTTTTCTGACTAGGATTGGGAAGCTGAATGGATATACGAAAGAACTTATTTACTTTTTCAAATGAACCATTTAATTTACCAACAAAGGCATGCATATTAATCTCTCCTCTTCTAAAGCGATCTCATAATTATTTGGATTATATGTGAAACGATAATTAAAGAACCGAAAACAATACATACCAACGATAGCGTACTTTTTTTATAAATTTTTATTCTTACAAGACCAAGAATGGTCAGACATAATCCAATCGCAATAGATACGATTGAAGTAAGTAATAATAACTGCGGACTTAAAAATGGGATATAAAAGTTAACATCTAAGTGCATCTCAATTTTTCTCCTTATAAATCAGATTTCAAGTTAAACTTTTAAATCATTTGCTGCCCACCAATTATCTTGCATAAATTGGGTACCTCTTTTGCATAGGCCACTTTGAAATCTCCCTATTCAAAAATTTCATCTATGATATTGTCCAACATGAAGTTAAATACTTCGACATGGTTATAGCTCAATTGTTCTTTAACATTAAGTATAGACAATAATGCACTGATGACAGAAAACGCTTGTTCTTCGCTCACTAATAAGTTAAGCCCTACACTTTTAATGGTATCATGGAAAAAATTCTCATTATCAAATTTCAGTTTTGATACACTTTCTTGTGGCAATTTATTCAAAAAAGCCAAAAAATCGGGACTGTTCACAGAATATAAAAAACTGTTTTTTTCATACTCCTGATAGAGCAATTTTATTGCATTTGCGAATCCCCGCTTTGTTGGTTCTTTAGATATCATCTCCTGCATAAAAGCCTTCAAATTGTTTTGCAATGCTTCAACCGTTTCAACAAACAGAGCTTCTTTTGAGTTATAGAACATATAAAATGTGCCAACCGAGATGCCTACTTTTTCACATAATTCACCAACATTAGTTTTTTTGTATCCGTATACAGCCCAGCTTCGTTCGCATTCTAAACGTAATTTCTCTTTAATTACTGATATTTCAAGTTCTGAAAATCCTTTTGGGCCTTTTGCCATCTCTATTTCATCCTTTCATAATTTTATATTACGAATTAAAATATATTTTTATTCGTAATATAAAATTACATTGATTTTTTGATAATGCCAATCCCAACTGTTGTAGCTTTAAATGAATGTTTGCTCAAATTAATATTATTAATCTTGATAAACGAACAAAAAGAAAGAAGCTGTTTTGAAAAAAACGGTTGAATGACTATAAAGATGTTTCATTACAAATAAATTTGATTAAAACGTTAGTCAGGTTATTCAGTTAAAGGGGGCGATTGTTGAAAAGATATAAAAGGATCATACATATTAGTCAGGCTAATATATATGATCCTTTATTTGTTATCCACGCAAAATAAATATCAAAATGACATTTTGATTGATTAAGGGTTATTCAAAAAGGCTTCGGCACAAAAAAAGCTGCTTATGAATAGCAGCTAATTCGTCCAATAATGCTCAGTTAACTCCAAAAGGCATAAAGTACATTTATACTCCAGTCTTATGCCTTTCTGGCATTTGATAATAATATAAGGCAGCAATTAGTACGGATAAAATTCCACTTGTCAGAAAAAAAGTATTGAAGAAACTTCCCCCTGCAGTCGGGGAATTAGATACCAATCTGCTTAAAAGTAGTAAAAGTACTCCCAAACCAGAAAGAAATAAAGCTATTTTTTTGGCACTTCTTTTAAATAGCATCGATCCCAAAAGAATGATTATATAAAGTGCTGTAATTGTCATAAGGCTAGGAAACAATGGTTTGAATTTAGCTGCATATACGAAATAATCTAAATCTGAAATATCATTTGCATCCACAACTTGATCATTCAGCATCTGTGAAAAGTGAGCTGAATATTTCCATTCCCATGGGTTATCTAAAATTTCGCTTCCTTCGTACCACGTACAAAATGTAAAAAACAAAAGAAGCAGCGTAGCAATTACTATTTGAAAAATGTATTTCACTTACAATTTCACCACCTCTAGACAATTGCCTACATTATACCAATAATTTGAAAGGTAAAATATAACTAACTTTCCTCATCTTCTTAATAATTAGAAACGCTTCGGTTAATTTCAAACGATGGGCTACCTATCATTCCTAAAACGTGGGCTTTGAAGGTTTATGTAAACATACACTGGTTTTATGAATAATATAAAATAACCTCTTTTAAGGAGCGTTTGGGAATATGACATTTCGTGGAGAAGACCTCCTTCTTTCAGGAGCATGGGTACTAGGTATTGGTTCACTTATTGATACAATCGGGCAGACCCAGCAAACTTTCACCCACAGCGATCAGGGGAAAGATTTAATCGTAAAAGGAAATGGGATTGAAGCATTCGGAAATTCGTTGCAAGCCATCGGGAGAACTAAGCTTTTAAAACCAGAGAGGGAGCTAGCACAAATATATACTATCTTCGGTGCTTGGCTTGAGGCCGCTGGTAATAGTACAAATGCAGTTGGAGTAAGTATTGAACTAAATGGTGCTGAGGAAGAGGGAGTAAAAATAGATACCCTTGGYAGTGGAGTCCAAGGTCTTGGCGCAGCTTTTGAAGCAGTAGGTGCATTTCTTGAAGAGGATTCATCCTATAGGGAACTTGCGATAATAGGAAATAGCTTCATTTCTTTAGGATCTTTTTTAGCAGCGATCGGTAATATTTACGTTTTAAACGAAAAAAGTATACTTGGAGAACGGATTCTATTGGTCGGTAGCTGGATTCAAGTTATTGGTGCATTTATATTACTTCATGCTATTACCCTTGAGGTTGAACACATTAAACAAGAGGAACACGAGAAAAATCCGAAAAACGGAAGCGGCAATTCTTATCCCTATTCTTATAATAATTATTCCTTCTCTAATACCTGATAAAGGGCTACCTACAGCTAAAGATAGATGTCGTTAGCTCCTTATCATATAGTGCGGTTGCTTAGCAATTCTCCTTCATCTTATCAAACTAACTCTCCTATAATGGAAAATACTTAAGGTGCCACTAATTCAACTTTCATTCTATCTGGGTCTTCAAAGTAAACAGCATAATGCTCCTTTCCACCAGCGAATGGGGTGAGTGTCAGTATAGAGAATGTTTACTCCTTTGTCCCTTAATTTTTGAGTCATATCATCAACCTGATGACGTGAAATCGCGTGAAATGCTAAATGGTTAAGACCTACTCTCCCCCTATGATAGGGAACATCAAGAAATCGTTCCTCTGCTTGGACAAAGACAATATACATTTCACCTATGCTCCAACTCTTCCCGCTTTCCCACTCTTGAAAAGGTTCATAACCTAATTCCTCTAAAAACCAGCCCCAAATCAACAGTCCTTTTTAAATCAGAAACATAAAGCTCAATATGATGAATAAGTCCTTTTGACAACTGTCATCCCCCACCTAAATCCTAATAAACACATCCCACAGACCATCTTTACGTTTATACGGTATTAACAATATTAGAAAAAGATCTTGAAACAGCTTTAGTTTGATAGAATGATTTTAAGTGGTAAAATATTCAAATCAAACAACATGAACAAATCAAAAAGTACAGTATAAACGATTCAGTGTGCGAAAGTATGGATCTCTTATAACTTAAAAATCTATGTATAGTTGCAAATTCAAATAATTCTTTAAGAAGTCAAGGCTATATGCAGTATTAAACTAAAGAGTAAGGCACAAATACTAATCCAATAGTAACTTCTTTTTGATAAAACATTCTGGGATCTTTCAATATAACCATTTATAACAATAAGCCCTAAGACACCTATATAGGGTTTTAAATCATATAAATTATCATAATTCCAATTTATTTTCACAAAACTAAAAAAGAACAACATGAGATATGTATTTGTTCCAAATACAAATAAAAACTCCTTGAATTTTTCACCTTTCAAAATCACACCCACTTTTTCTCTATGTATTTATCTAAAGTTGGTTTTATTCTATTAATTGAAATGAGTTGAAGTGTCATGTCTGAAGTTCAAACTACTGAAGTCCAAACGAGACTATCAAAAGCAAATACTCTAGGAAACCAATTTTTCAAATTATTTATTATAGTCGTCCTATCTTGAATCATACCTAAAAAGTATTATCAGCATTATTTGGTATAAATCGTTGTTTTTTCACTTCATTTTTTATCAAGGAAATGTAGGTTTTGGATGTGGTTTACTTGCTTTAAGATTTAGGAATATGATCCTTCTTATTATAAATCATTCTTTTAGTAACTTACTTGTAAGTTTTTTTGAGTGGGTATAAAAAGGTTTTTGTTCATATAGATAGTATGCACTCGAGATTTTATTATTTAGGGGTGATACCTTGAGGAGTAAATATAGTTTGTTTTCACTTGTTTTAAGTATCATAGGAGCATTACTGATTATTTTACTTTTTAGAGATGTTGGTGAATCCCGAAGTCAGATTGTATGGGCCTATGTATCCTTCATCTTAGGTCCTATCCTTTTGATAACTAGTATTATATTTGGGATTTTAGGTTTCAAATCCAAAGAAAAAGGACGATTGAAGTATGCTGGAATTATAACCACAATACTCGTTATAATAGGACTCGCCATAGTGATTACACTTTTTACTATCGGTTTTTAATTAGTTTTCTTCTATTACAAATGACAAAAGGGCTGTCACAATACAGCCCTTTTGTCCGTGATTTCAAACAGCTCAGTGTAGTGACTTTTTATTTAATGACCTCATTAAATATCTCTCCGCCACCGTTTATTTTTACGATTTTAAGGCGATTGGTATTTTTAACGAAAATGGTTTTATATTGTTTTTCACCCTTTAGGTCAATAAGAAAAACGCGTTTATTGTCATTATCTGTTTCCTTATTAAAATTATAATCTTCGTTGCCGATTTGCTCGATTATCTTTCCATATTCAGGTAAAGGAGACCACTTCTCATGATCCGCTCTTGGCGTTGTTTCGTTTTGTGCGGATTCATTTTGTGTTCCTTGTTCATCTGCTGTTTGCACGGGCTGTTCACTTTTTTCTGTAACCTCTTTACTGTTTTCATCTGTTTCATTACTGTTACAAGCAGTTAGCATTGTTACGGCTGCAACTAATGCAATCATTGATTTGTACATGCTTCACATCATCTCCTCTAGGTGTATTCCCCCTTAACTCTGGCAAAAAACCTAGCCGAGTTCATGAAGTGGCTTCTATACCTGATTAATGAACTTACCTATGATGTCTGATCCTTAAAAGCGACTGGACAAACTGCTATAATTTCTGTTATTATAGTTACTCAGGGTAACAATTACTCTTGGTAACTATATATTATAAGGAGTGTTTCTGATAAAGACTTACCAAAAATTCTTTCAAGAACTATTGCTGCTGTACCGGCCTTTTGAAAATAATCTAAATATACAGCTAAACAAGCATAATTTGCACAGAGCGCAATGGTCAATTTTGCATTACTTATCCAATTATGGTTCTGCAACGCTTGTAGAGCTTGCAAATTATCAGAGTGTGGAAAAACCCACAATTACCAGGACCATTACCCGCTTAGAAGAATTAGGATATGTAGAGCATGTTCCCAGCAAAGATAGACGCGAAAAAAGAATGCAGCTTACAGAGCTTGGAACCAAGATATATAGTGATGTCCGTGTGACCATTGACCAATATGAACAGGACATTTTAACAGGAATCTCTGAAGAAGAACAGCTCGCAGCCATCCGCATTATGAGCGAAATAAGAAATAATATTATAGAGTAAGGGGATAATAAAATGAATCAATCCAAACCAAAATTGTGGACGAAAGATTTTATTATTGTTTCCTCCATCAATTTTTTCATAACATTAATTTTTTATTTATTAATGGTGACATTGGCTATCTATGCAGTAAATGAATTAAATGCTTCTACAAGCCAAGCCGGCCTTATATCTGGGATATTTATTATTGGAACTTTAATTGGGCGACTATTCATCGGCCGCTTTATTGATTCGATTGGCCGCAAGAAAACGTTATACATTGGCCTAATTTTTTTTACTTTGACAACACTTTTATATTTTGTGGATTTCGGCATTACCTTCCTGCTTGCTAACCGTCTAATTCATGGTATAGCAATGGGTATGGCCAGCACAGCGACAGGAACGATTGTAGCTCAGATTATCCCGGCTACACGAAAAGGGGAAGGAATCGGCTACTACAGCATGAGTGCAACACTGGCCACAGCAATCGGTCCTTTCATCGGACTTTATATGACACAACATGCAAGCTTCCAAACGATTTTTAGTTTTTGCCTTGCTTTAGGGATAATCAGTTTGATTACAGCATTCTTCCTTTATGTACCTGCATTAAAAGGAACGATCAAAGTATCTGAAAGTAAGGGATTCAAGCTATCCAACTTTATTGAGCCAAAGGCACTGCCCATCTCATTTATTACTCTATTATTAGCTTTCTGTTACTCAAGCGTACTTTCTTTTATCAGTTTCTATGCAATGGAAATCAACCTAGTTAATACTGCAAGCTTCTTCTTTGTAGTCTATGCAGTAGCAGTATTGTTATCACGCCCTTTCTCAGGACCGTTAATGGACCGGAGAGGATCGAACTATATTATGTATCCGGCCTTTATTATCTTTGGAGCAGGACTGCTCCTTTTAAGTCAAACAAGTAATAGTTTCACTTTATTGGCAGCCGGATTCCTTATTGGACTTGGATTCGGTAATATGCAATCAAGCTCGCAAGCGATCGCCGTTAAAATGACTCCGCCTCACCGTATGGGAATGGCAACGTCAACCTTCTTTATCATGCTTGATGCTGGACTTGGATTTGGTCCTTATATACTAGGTTTAATCATTCCATTAACAGGCTACAGTACACTTTATGTCATCCTAGGTGTTGTGGTTATAGCAACTTCTCTTCTTTACTACTTCTTGCACGGCAAGAATGAAAGTGCAGCAAGAGCAAAAATCGCTTCAATTTGATCGAAATTAGAAAGGGATATCCTATAATGGGATATCCCTTTTTTTAATGCTTTTATGTCATGAGTTCGTTCTAAAGAATAAGTCTGAGATAAGCAAATAGTTTAATTGCACAACGGGAGTTCGTCCGTTGTTGGGGATAATTCGACCATTGCTGGGGATAATTCGACCTTCATGAGCGATAATTCGGCCTTCATGAGCGATAATTCGGCCTTCTGATGGATAATTCGACCTTCAGAGCGATAATTCGACCTTCAGGAGAAATAATTCGGCCTTCAGAGAGATAATTCGGCCTTCAGGAGAAATAATTCGACCTTCTGATGGATAATTCGTCCTTCAGAGCGATAATTCGACCTTCAGGAGAAATAATTCGGCCTTCACTAAAAAAAGAAGCTGTCTCAAAAGTTTTTGAGACAGCTTCTGGTGATAGTGGTCATTATTGAACGATTATGTCCTCGATATAAAAACCATGATTTTTGGTTTTCTTTTGATCTGCTGACTGAATAACTGTTTCACCTTTATATAAAGTCTTTCCAGTCTTTAAATCGGCAATATGAAGTTGAGCAGGTTTGTATGCCCTGTCCTGTTGATTTGTTCCGTTACCTAAAAGGAAGTATACACGCCCATTTTTAATGGTGGCGAAGTATTGTTCATCCTTATGAACAGCTAGGTCTAACTCAAGGTCATTCGTTATCTTTTGACTGCTTAGATCAATCGTCTTAATGTGATAATTATTGGATTTGATATCAACTACGTAAAGGTTTTTTCCATCAAATTTTCCGCCTCTTACCATGTCATAGCTAACCGTTTCTTTTTTCGGCAATTTAACCGTTTCTAATTTTTCCGTTTCATAATTATATGATAACAGTTTGCCTTCATTTGGTTTTTCCTCATAGGGACCATCCTCATGATATATCCCTTTAACTAAAGAAATTAAAATCATGTTGTTTGGCTGAATGCGTGCAACATCAATCGGTATCTCAAGTTCGACCTGATTCGGGTTTTTAAAGGATTCGGATAAAAGGATTTTATCGCTTAAAACTTTCTTATTAGCTAAATCGATCGTATACAGATGAACCTCTTTCGTTTGCTTTTCATCGTTTGAATTCACATCATTCATTGTTAAAACCTGTAGTTTTGAATGGATCAATTGCACATCCCGGATACTAGTATTCATTATTCTCTCTTGATCGGGAAGTTCAATATTGAAAGAAGTAGCATCCTCGCTTTTCTTCTCTAGTAAAGCGATAGCAAACTCCGCTTCCATTTTTCCGCTCTTTGTGTAACCTTCATTCACCGAGGCGTAAGCCAGGAAATCATCGTCTTCATAAAAAGAATCGATGGAATCCTTACCACGCATAAATGAACGATATTCTTTTGTTAATTTTTCCATTTCGAGATCTAGTATTCCAGATAAGTTTTCAAAGTAAGACTTTTCGCTGCTATATGTGGTTTGATTGGATTCAATCGTTAATGGTTCATATATGGGATTCCCTTGATGTGTACCATTAATAATAACTGGATCAAGCTCTTTATCACTGCCTTCAAGCGTTTTAAACGTATACTTCGGAAGGTCTGAAGCGGAGGAAGCTACTTTGACATAATAGGTCCCGATGCTTAAAATGACAACCATTACAATAATGATGCTGCAGATATAACGTTTCACCTTGTTCACTCTCCTTTAATAGTTGTTATAYGGTAACGCGATTTTTCAATAACCAGGAACCAAGCCAAATCGATAGTCCTGTCACAATGATTCCTAAAGCAGTCATTATGCCGAATAATTCATTAGGGTAAAAATAGAAACTTTCACTTGCCATTATGAAAACAGGAGCTAAAAACAACGCAGAGGCGATTCCGGTAAACACCAAACCCAAAATGATACCTTTTATGCGGAAACTCCTTTCAAACATGATCGCTGTGAATAATATCGACATGGCCATAAGACCAATGCCATAGGAAAGCAGGAATTGCGTGAAGGTGCTTGGGATAACCAAATTCAAGACACTATTCATTTTAACTATGGAAGAAGTTGACATTTCCGTATTCAAGAGCGATTCAGGTACGTATGAATTAAATAGGGCATTTTCCATGGGTAAAATGATAATCTGCAAAGCAATCAACCCTAACACCATCAAGAAGATGGCCGTAGCTTTAGAAAGGTAAATTGACAATCTCGATGTCGGTAACATCAATAGGCGATAAATGAAGGTATTCTTTCCAAACCAATCACGATACCAAATCAGAAAAATGTAAAAAACAAGAGCAACTGCACTCAACGCGATCGGTCCTTGGAACCAGAGAGAATTAGCAATTTGGGTAAAATCAATACCACCATAATTAGTAACATAGGCGGCTTCTGATATTTTTTCTTCCAACATGATATCAAGGGCTCGATTAAGAAAACTCTTTGTTCCAATGATCACTCCAACTAACTGCGACACCAATGTTATCAACAATAAAGAAATATATATTTTACTAAAACGATTGATTTCAAAATTCACTAGTTTTATATATCTCATCATGATTGATACACCTCTCTCATTACATCAACAACTGATTTCCCTTCATCCTCACGCATTTCTTCTGTATTGAACTCCTTTAGTACTTTACCGTTATCCAATAAAATGACCTTATCGATTAAATGTTCAATATCACCGATTTCATGGGTCGTGATGATGACACCTCTGTCTTCAATAAGGTGGCTTGCAAAAACATCGGCAATTTGCTCGCGGCTAAACATATCGATGCCTGAAAATGGTTCGTCCATCAGTACATAATCCACGTCAAGGGACAGACCCAGCATTAGGTTAAGCTTAGCTGTGTTCCCTTTTGACAATTCCGAAATGGGGGTCTCTTCGTTCAGTTTAAAAAATCCCAATAATTGATTAGCTCTTTCCGAGTTCCATGACGTGTAGAAATCTTCCATGAAAACCATTGCCTGTTTAACCGTCATTGACGGAAGCATGGTCGGTGCGTCTGGAATAAACGTGATTTTTTCATAACTGTTATTTGTCATTTTTTGATCATCAATCAGGATTTCACCTTTATAAGGCGTCAATCCCATAATGGCTTTGAGCGTAGTCGTTTTTCCGACACCATTTATCCCGATCAGACAAGTGACTTCACCTTTATTAGCAGTAAACGAAACACCATCTAAGATTGTCTTCCGTCCGTATTTCTTAGAGATTTGTTTTACTTCTATCATTTTTCTTCCCCCTCCCTTATTTCTTCCGAATATTTTTCTTTAACCACTTGAAGCAGCTCATCAACTGGCACATTAATGGGTCGAATAGCATCGACAAAAGAATCAACAGCTGCCAGAATTAGCTCCTGTCTAACAGCCTGTAAAATCGTTTCATTTGTTGTGATTTGACTAGGAAAATTTCTTTCTGTATGAATCAAACCCTGTTCCTCCATTTCTTTATACGCTTTTTGAGCTGTATTAGGATTAATGTTCAGTGAAGCTGCCAGTTCTCTTCGGGAAGGAATTTCCTGTCCCGCTACGAATTTACCAATGGCAATTTGTTCTTTAAAATGTCTCACAACTTGCAAATATACCGGTTCTCGGGTATTAACGTTCATAAAACCACCCCCTATTTATTTAGGAAAAAACTCTGATTTGAAATTGAATAACAAGTGTATGTATTAAGTGGTTCATACACCTCATAGATGTACTATACTCGTAATACACCTTCACTGTCAATATAGAATTTCCACATATTAAAAAAAGCGATTGCGTAATGCAGTCGAGGTTTTAGTAGCTTATTGGTGATCATCGTAAAGTCGGCGATAATTTTTTTTGCTCATTTTTCTGTTAAGTCTCTTATAGAGTAAAATCTGTAAATTAATCAAATAATAATAGAGCATGTAAATTTCTATAAAGGGGATGGTTTTTATCAAAAACCGGTTTTTAACGTTAATGATCTTGTTTATGTCTTTTGCTTTGATCTTTTCTCCTCTAACTACTGAGGCAAAAGGAAAAGGGGCTCAACAAAGACAATGTATTAGTAAATCATCGGAACAGCTAAAACATACTTTACAGAAACTTTGGATTGACCATACTATATGGACAAGAAGCTATATGGTAAGTGCCTTATCAGATTTGGATGACAAAGAAAAGGTACTGACTAGGTTATTAAAAAATCAGGATGATATAGGAAATGCAATCAAACCTTATTATGGCGATGCAGCTGGCAACAAACTAGCTGAACTGTTAAGGGAGCACATCGTTCTTGCAGGAAAAGTAGTGGATGCAGCAAAAAGTGGAAACCAGGATGATCTGAAAAAGTATAATACCGAATGGTATAAAAATGCTGATGATATTGCTCTTTTTCTTAGTAAAGCCAATCCAAATTGGAGCAATGATGAATTAAAGGAATTGCTATATACACATTTAAAATTGCTTACAGACCAAGTTGTATCAAGAATTAAAAAGGATACAGATGCGGAAATTTCTGCTTTTGATAAAGGTGAAGATCATATTATTAAATTGGCAGACACCCTAACAGAAGGGATTATCAAGCAATTCCCAAATAAGTTTTAAAACATCTAATAAAAACAAATCCCGATTCTATCTCTTTCTTTCAAAGATAAAGTCGGGATTTAATATGATGGGATACTTTTTTATACTTGAGCTAAACCCCGTTTATCTGTTTCATCTCGTAAACTTCGTAAAGCTTGTTAAACAATAGCCATTGTTTATGGACAACTTAGATTCAACCTGAACCTACTTTGGATTTAAGGAAACATCCCGATCATTCAAAAAACGATCCATTTTGGATTAACTTTTATTAAACTTCCTGTAATTCTTATTGCAGGGTCCTTGACTCCAGAACTCTGAATTAAGGCAGGCAATTTATTATCCACATACCATTGATGTGAACGATCATTTTCCCATAATGAAGCGACCAGATATCTTCCATTTTTCTTTTCAGCAAATACTCCAGCAAGCATTCCTGGTGAAGCCTTCATCCCTTTGTTCCATACTTCTTTTTGCATGTGCTTAAACTCAAGTTGTTTATTTGTTTCTACAAAACAATCTGCCACTCGAAGAAGACTTCCCTTACTTAAAAAATCTGTCATATCTGTTGTGCTTATATTAAACATTTTCTCGTAAATATGAACAGAGATATTGGAATAAGTATTTCTTTGGTTACTCTTCTCGAAAATTTCATCATGCTGTTGCTCCATGAATGCTTGGTAAGAACGATCATCTCTCCAGAAAGAAATAATGCCTGCTTCAAACGGATTGTTTTTATCCCATCCCCCGATTTGGCCTATAAAACCATCTACCTGTTTCAATTCTCCCCAACCCTCTTGTGCGTTAGAAAATGAACTCTTGTTTTTCTCATTCACTTGGCATTTTATCCACTTTATTAACATAATTGATCCACCTACTTATTTATAGATTTCACCCAACTTTTGCTTTTTTATCTATCTCTTTTATTAAATCATTTTTACCGTTTATATTATCATCGATGGAAATTCCGCAGCCAAACTTTGATTTAGCTTACTATGCTTTTGTGCATCAAAAGCGCTAAGGGTGTTTCTTAAATCCAGTGTATAACAAAATAGATCCATGTCCATTTTCATGTTAAAGAATGGCGTTGGAATCATTATGCTCCTTTGTTATGATGAAGGTATCAATTTTCAAGAAATAATATCCTCTAGGAGAACGCCATGAATAAAAAAAAGAAAACTACTATATCAGATGTTGCGGAGAAGGCCGGTGTTTCCAAAAGTACGGTTTCTCAATATATCAACCAACGTTTTCGTTATATGAGTGCTGAAACCAAAGACAGAATTGAGCAAGTCATCCAAGAACTTGACTTTCGTCCCAATGATAATGCTAGAAATTTAAAAGTAAAAAAAACAAAAGTCATAGGCATTCTCGTAGCTAATATTTTACATACTTTGTCCACCGAAATTATTCGTACCGTGGAAGAACAGTTTCGGCAGCACGGCATGAAGGTATTCATTTGTGACTCTGCTGATGATCCAGAGAAAGAAAAAGAATACCTTGATTTGCTGGTTTCTACGCAAGTAGATGGAATCATTATTTTTCCAGTAGGAAATGATTTTAAAGTCTATAATTATCTAATCGATCATTCGATTCCTATGGTATTCGTTGATCGGTTAGTTGATGGCGTGACATCTGATTCCGTCCTTTTAGACAATCACGCTGCAATCTTTTTAGCGGTATCCATGCTAGCTGAAAAAGGACACGAAAATATCGCGTTTTTAACCTTACCGATTGATATCCCTATCACGCCAAGGTTGGAGAGAATCGAAGGATTTAAAAAAGCAATGGCATCTTATGATTTTGAAGTCAGAGAAGATGATATCTATTCTTTACCCAGAAACCAAATTCAAGAAAAATTGGCCCAAATATTCGATACAGAAAAGCCTCCAACAGCCATAGTAGCAGGAAATGATTTAGTGCTCCGTGAAATCCTTAGCTATTTGAAAAAGAAAAAAGTCTCGATTCCTAATGAAGTAGCCATTATCAGTATTGATGATGTCGCCTATTCGGAATTTTATGAACCTTCTATCACGACAATTGGACAACCTATACAACAAATGGGAATCAAAGTAGCAGAATTATTATTGGACCGGATAACTAATCCTGTTCAGGCTCCGTTCATTACATATCGGTTTGCCCCGGAACTTATTGTTCGAAGTTCATGCTAAAAGGCTTTTACCCTAAGATTTCACACACAAAAACGGCAGTTTATACACTGCCGTTACATCTGCCATGGAAAAATAGAGATCATGTAAAAACCGAAAAACGAACGTCTATTAGATTTGATTTTTCTTTCAGTACTCTTCATATGCAGCTTTTACTTCATAGACTTTGACAGTTCAAGTTTTATACTGATCTTGTTAAGTGAATATAACCTCTAAAAAAAACAATCTACGACCATCCCTCCAATTAATTGGTCCCATCGTAAGGAGGAGTGAGCTTAAAATGGTCGCTAAAAAGATTGAAATGATATACTCCTTTTAATCACATACTATTTATCTTTTTTTTGCTTCTTCTATGACATATCGGATAAATGGGGCTTTTGCTTGAGTATATCCCACTCTATCTAAATGATGCTTTTGAGATAAGTTTTGTTTTAATTGCTGGTATTGTTTACGAATATCAGGATGAGTGCTTAAATAATCCCTAAATAATAGATGATTATTCCACTCTTCACTTCCGAATTTGTAGATAAGTAAATGGTGTGTACCCGCTCTCCATTGGCCTTTTCTAAAAAAACGCCTTTCAGGAAACTCCTTATGTGAGACAAACTCATAGCCACTTGTTTTTAAGGGATCAATAAACTTGTCCACTTCATCTAAATGTTGAACGCCTGCCATTATATCCAAAATTGGTTTTGCGCATAAGTCTTTTACAGAGGTACTCCCAATGTGCTCAACACAAATAGGTTTGTCCTTTAGGATTTCCTTAATCTTCGCTTTTTCAAGTTCGAACTCAGTAACCCAATTTGGGTTGTAATTCTCAATCGTAACTGGTTTTTCCATTTCCCCCCCACTTTCATGTTAATCATGTTCATTAATTAAAAATATCCCCCTAGAATGGGGGGCTTGTTTTAGACTATCGTTTTTATCTATAGTAACAATGGGATAAGCGTAGTAATAAGAGTTGTCATCTGATCACATACCTTTTTTACTTTTTGTCACGTGACCACGCGATGATAGGATCCTGAGCACTCGGTTCATAGTACGTTCCGGCATACTCCTTTTCTTTTCCAGTTATTTTATTAGTCCGAATAACTGTGTAAGTTCCTTTATCGTAATTTTTGGTAAGATAATATTTCCGGTGGGTAAACCCTTTTTCGGGGCCAGTTAAGGTGACTTCGTGTTTGTACTCTTCTGGCTTGTTTAGGTTTTCTTTCACTACACCCTGAATATTCAGTGGTGTTTCTTCAAGCTGAACATCTGTGCGGATATTAACATCTTGGGTCTTTACTTTACCCAGAGGTACAGATGCTATTTCGATTGTTTCTTCGGTTTGTTCCAAGAATGACTTTGTAACGCTGTAGGAGTATAGGATTTTCATAGAGCTTATATCGTTTTTTACTTTGCCTGCCAACTCTGGCATGGCAAAGCTTAAGACAAAGGTAATGGATATTCCGATTATTAATAGTGTTAGCGGAATTTTTTTCATATTTCCTCTTTCTTAATAACGTATTTGTATAACAAGAATATTAATAGTGAACATCCTCTGACATCATCAATTCTGTAAATCTCTCTGTTTTGAATCATTAGGAATAATTCCAAATTTCGCGATCAATAGTAAGGCAAAAAAAATAAAACAACTGAAACTGGTGT
Organism: Peribacillus sp. P4_C12; assembly: GCF_056402095.1. Taxonomy (NCBI): domain Bacteria; kingdom Bacillati; phylum Bacillota; class Bacilli; order Caryophanales; family Bacillaceae; genus Peribacillus; species Peribacillus sp. P4_C12. Next base: position 15,860 of record NZ_JBFUIB010000015.1, on the reverse strand, counting down.
TATCACTTGTGAAAAATACACTAGGTATAATACGAGTTGCAAGAAGTACATTTAAGATATAGGCAATAAGAAAACCCGCATATGAAATGCAACTCAGATAGTTTCCAACTACTGTTCTTTTGTAATGAACATAATCTGATTTATTTCCTTTTCTGATACTAACTATTTGCCGTATTTGTCTTATGAGACCGTATGTGAACGCTATGATCAACATTACAATAATAAGAAAACTAATTATTGCTTCATTCACTTTTTTTATCCCCCCTGTAAATAGGTCTAACACTAATAGATAAAAGCTTTAGGACGGTTAATTACTATCCTTTTTTATGTAATAAATTTGCTTTTTTATCAGGATTATCAGCCCATAGTCAACTAAGCAATCCTCCAAGTACATATTCCTTTATTGCGAAACATCCACTGAAAGAGTCATAACGGCAAACTCATCGTAATGGTTCTGATGTTAAAGCCCATTTTTTCGTAGAGCTTAATAGCTTTGTTCTGGGCAAAAGCACTTAGACGGACTTCTGAATGCCCATCTTGTTTTAGAAAATCAATTGCTGACTCCATTAATCTCTTAGAAATACCTTTCCCTCTGTATTCTTCYATTACAAACAGTTCATAAATAAATCCATTCATCTTATCCGTAAACTGATCTTTACTTGCTCCTAATAGAATCCACCCCATTAGTTGATCTTCTTCTATCGCAATGACATAATAACTCCCTTTTGCAAGCAGTGGTTCAACAAGTTGTTTGATTTTTTGATTAGTTGGCTTCACTTCACCTAATGTGCCGTCAAAAACAGCTTGTGGCGAAAGTGATAAAACCTTTTGAAGTTCATAATCAGTTGGTTTCCTTATTTCCATGAATGAAAGCATCCTTTCTAAGGGCTAGTACATGTTAGTTAAGTAGTTCCATTGCCATTTGAATATTTATCCTATTAAAAATTATTACTAAAGCATTTTCTATACTATTTATAAGTATTCTATTGCTTCTATATTCCTTCCCTTAATCAAATTTACAAATAAAAGAATCTTAATATTATGAGGTAACCTAACAACGACCGTTAACCCCATCCATTTCAAATGGTGTTTTCTTAAATGTGGCTTTGTTGATTTTTCACTTTCACTACTATCGTTCACATTATATACGGATTACGGATGATAAAGTTTCAAAATAAAGGAAGAAATACCAATCTATTTCCCCATAAATTATAAAAAAAGACCACCAAATTGGTGGTCTTTTTAATTAATTCATATTATAAAACCCAACTGCTTCCATTGAATGTCCCCTTGGAAAGCTATTACCGTCATTATCGATAATTCGTTGTGAAGTTTTTCACGTTTATCGGTTCGGTTCCTGTTGTTATAAAGGCTTTTGTAAGTATCCTATTATGTTTCATAACAACCCTTCCTTAAATCCATAAACTTCATAAGGCTTTGTTTTTCTTTTTTTTCATGTACCCGCGAATGAACATTCCTGCAATAATAAGAACCGCAACTACTGCGATTGGCTGGATATAGGGCTTGGCCATCTCATTAATCTGTCCCCAATTGCTTCCTAACTTCATCCCGAGAAATACAAAAAGCACAGACCATGGAAGTACGGCTAGTAGCGTATAATTCGTGAATTTTATTAAAGACATTTTAGAAATCCCTGCTGGTATCGAAATAGCATGTCTGACAACCGGAATGAACCGAGCCGTAAAAATGACACTTGGTCCATATTTAGTAAACCAAGATTCCGATAGCTCAATATGTTTCTTGTGTATGAAAATATACTTTCCGTATCGTTCTAAAAATGGCCTTCCACCATAATATCCGATTAAATAAACAAAGATCTGAGCGATGGTTCCACCAATTGTTCCGGCAATAACCGCCCCTACAAAACTGATGTTTCCTTGGGATACTAAAAAGCCTCCATAAGATAATACAATTTCACTTGGAATGATTTCAATCATAAGACCGAGTGTAATTCCAAGGTACCCATAATCCATAAGTGTAAGTAGAATAGATTGGATAAAGTCGTTCATAAATCAGGTTCCCTCTTTCATTTTCAGCTTTTCTCTTAAAAAAATCTCGACCGTTGTTGATAATTCCTCTTGTCGATCACCCAATGGCGCCCACTACAAATTGCTGCTGATTAAACGAATCTTCCCGTCGATTCATCAAATACAGAACAGATAATTTTAACATCATGTTACTTGAACTGAATTATCCCTAGCTATAAATAACTTTTGACTGATTGGTTAGGTATGACGGCTTACTTGCTTGTTTAAGATTAAGGATCAATTTCATTACTTCCACCATTCTCTCAGGTTTTTCCAACTCTATTTCCCTTTGATAAGATTCGATGGATATATCCCACTGATCCATTTTTTTATGGTCCTTTAATATACTGAGTATTTGTTTTTCAAATGATAAATTGTGATTGAGTTCAAATACAAGTTTATGGTCTTTTAAATACTGTAGATTAATTTCCTCCTGTCCTGGAAGCATTGAATGAACAAAAATCGGTAGCCTTTTTCGAAGTGCTTCACTAATGGTGACACCGCCGGGTTTCGTTACGATTGCGTCCACTTCTTCATAAAGTTTGTTCATTTCTGACCTTGATGAGATATAAGGTAATGGGTTAATATGAGCTAAATTCCACGTATCGATTGCATCATATAGCTTTTTGTTGTTACCACAAAGTACAAAATAATCACAGTCGGTTGATTTCTTTAACTCATCTTCTAAATTCAATATCCCACCCAGACCACTGTTTCCTCCTGAAATTAAAATTTTGGGGCGATCTGCGTTTTTTAATCCACGGGCTCTTTTAGTGATTTCCTCATGCACAGGAATACCAGTTACCATCATACTATGTTTCGGTATTTGATTCTTGATTATTAGCTTTTCTTTCAATTCCTGGGTAGGAAGAAAATGWAAATCAATCCCCTTGCTTCCCCACACATTATTAATAAAGAAATCCGTATACACGYTGATAATTGGGATATTGCATTTCCCTTTTATTTTCAACTGGCTTAAGAGATAGGAAGGGAACCCGTGTGTACACACAATTAAATCTGGCTTTTCCTCCGCTATCAATTGTTCCATTTTCTTCAAGAATATATGTTGATACCATTTAAAGGAACGTTCCTTCGGCAAGGAAACGTAAAAAAGGTTTTTATAGGCGAGATTATAGGTTTCAGGTGCATAACGGATCCATTTCAAATAACCAGTTGTTATCATTTTTTCTAAAGAGTTACTTGTATAACTTAACAGATCCACTTTTTTCAAAGTAACTCCGCTTGTATGTTTTTTTAACATATCCATTAAGGCCTCTGCAACTTGATGATGTCCTGACTGCATGCGAAAGAGAGGTAAAAACAAAATCTTCTTCATATATGTCATCTCCTATAGAAATCATTCTTTTAATACGATGATTACATACTAAGAAAAAAGACTATTTGCATGTTCAAGAGCTTTTTTCCTCTTACAATATATCACTGATTTTGTTAAAAACTTTCTTTTTAATCAATTTTTAATGATACGTTCAAGGTATCTTAAGTCCCCATCTCTAAACTTAATAGCCCGATTAGAAAACCAATTGTAGAAACTGGTTATTCCAATCGGGACGGGAATCATCCTTATGAAGTGGGCCTATTTTTGGGCATTCTTTTTTTTCTTTTTCATATAATTGATAGAAACGTACATCAATAAAAAAACTATGAATACGACACCTAAAAGTGGAACATATTCCGGATTTATATGAAAGGCATTGCCCAAATAATACCCTGCCACTATAAAAGGGACAGTCCAGAGAACAGTGCCTAGCAGGGAAAAGAGGAGAAATTTACAGAAGGGGATATGATTGATTCCTGCAAAATACGGACTAATTTGTCTTATTCCTGGTAGATAAAATCCAAATACAATTGTTTTTTGGACATTTTTCATATACTTTCCCTGTACTTTCTCCCAGCGATCATTTGTAATGCCCACGTATTTTCCAAATTTATTTATAAAATGATACCCAACGTATTTCCCACATACATAGGCGATAAGCATCCCTATAAAGGCTCCAAGAAATGCACTCAGCGTAGCTAAACCAAAAGAGAGCTTATTTTGTCCAATCAAGACTCCGATTAGAAATAGAAGAGATTCTTCTGGGGCGGGAATTCCCACAATGCCCATGAATAAAAAAAGAAAAATGATAAGATAGYCATATAAGTCAATAAAATGTAAGATACTATCTATATTCATAAAATCCCCTCGAATCAGTTTATAAGTCTTTTAATGTAATAAATTGTGTTCCCTTTTTTATTGTTTCTTGTAGGTAAACTTCCAAGGCTTCAATCATATATCGAGGTGCTTCTTTATCCGCCCCCAAGGTTTCCCCACAGTCATGGAGCAGGAGAATGGAACCTTCTGTTGACGTTTTTCGCAATTGATCAAGTAGGTCATTTTTGCATGTTTCCACTTTCCAATCTCCGAAAATGTCTGACCACATAATCACTTGATATTTCTTACTGGCTATTTGCGTAAACATATTAAAATGGCCCCATGGAGGTCTGTAAAAAGTGACTTTTTCATGGGTACATTCCATTATGGCCTTTTCAGTCATATCTAACTGTTTCCTTAAATGAAATGGCGAAAGGACCCAGCTTGAAATATGATCAAAATGATGGATTCCAATTGTATGTCCTTCTTCATGCATTCGTTTAATGATATCAGGGTTGTTTTTCACTTTACTGCCCACAACAAAAAACGAACCCTTTATCTTATACCTTTTTAAAAGGTCAAGCAATTGTGTCGTATATTCAGGGTTAGGTCCATCATCAAAAGTTAAGGCTATTCTATTATTCCTCTTGATATTTTTGGTTATGCCCAGTCCGGATACACGAATAAATACCGTTGGGACAATCGTATAAACGAGAAATAGCAATAATAAGATACTCAAGCTAATCATCATATTAGTGTTACTCACAGAACACCTCATTCTTGTATTTAGCGGCAAATTATCTTGCACTTCATCCATTCAAGTCTGAATTTAGCAAGAAGCAGATTACCTTTTAGGTAAGGACAATACCACCTCTGTTCCTTTTCCATCAGTACTAACCACTTTAATTTCCCCATTATGTTGATTCATTATATTTTTGGCTATCGACAAACCTAGCCCTGTTCCACCTGTCTCCCGGCTTCTAGCCTTATCCACCCGGTAAAAACGTTCGAAGATATTTTCTATTTCATTCTCAGGTATTCCAATCCCATAATCTTTTACCTTAATGACCGTAGAGTCTAACTGATCCTTTACATACACATCAATTTTGTCTGTACTATATTTGATTGCGTTATCTAAAATGATAATGATCACCTGTTTTATCTTCAATTCATCTGCTATAACCATAATGGAATCTTCTTGATAATGAAAATCTATTTCCCGATCATAGACTTCTTTGAATTGATTAAACACGTTCTGACATAAAGTTATTACATTCAAGGATTTATAATCTAAAGTATTTTCCAATTCTGTATCGGCTAATTCTAGCAGCCTTTCCGTCATTTTCTGTATACGGGTTGCCTCTGAATGAATTACATCTATAACATCAAGTGCTTTCTCTTCGTTTTGTATACGACGTCTTCGCAGTAGATCAGCATAACTTTTTATAATCGTAAGCGGGGTCTTTATTTCATGAGAAGCATCCGAAATAAATTGCTTCTGTTTATCCAAATTTGCATCCAATCTGCCCATCATCCGATTGAATGTAACAGCCATTTTTTGCAGTTCATCCTTTGTTTCATGTTGGATGATGATTTTTTTTGGTATACCGCTTTGTTCAATATCCTCCATCGTATTAATCATATTGGAAATAGGTTTCATAATTACATTCGATAACCACCTGCCGCCTAGCAACGATAACCCCGCCCCTAATAGCGTACAAAATGTCAGAATGGAAAGTAATACATCCTTCCCTAATTCCAGTCCTAGTAATCTATCTCCAATTTCTAAAGTTTCAACAACTTTACCTTCGGATAGAATAGGAACCCTAACAATTAATATTTGCTCTTCTTTATGCGCTTGTCTAATTGTACTTCTTTGCGATTCTTGTTCGCTTGAAAATTCTCCTTTAAATTTGGTAATCAAATAAGGGTCACTGGATACTTCGCTACTAATTTGAGAATCAGGTTGAATGATCCGTATAAATGAATGATTCGTTAAATATGTCGTTAATTTTTTTTCTATTTCTTGAGGAGAATCATCCATTTGAATTTCAGCAACAATATTTTGCGCTTTGTGAAGTAATATATCCTCTTCCATGTTTACAGTAATTTTCATAAAAGAAATAAATACAACAGCATTGACTGCAACCAACACACAGAGTATCCAAGCTGTCGTAATCAGGTTAATTTTTGTTGTAATTTTCATTACTTAATTCTCCCTTACTGTATAGCCAATTCCTCTTACCGTCTGAATAATCGTCGGATCAGAAAAACCTTCTTCTGTTTTCTTTCTTAAATGACGGATATACACATCGATTACATTGGTTTCCCCTTCATACTCATAACCCCATACATTAATCAGGATATTTTCTCGTGTCACTATTTTATTTTTATTGGATAGTAAATAAACGAGCAGATCAAATTCCTTCGGGGTTAGCGCGATAGAAAAATCGCCCCTGTTAACCTCCCTTGTATCGAGATTAATGAATAGATCCTTAATTGATAAGATCGATTCCTCTTCTTTTGAAGCTTTGGCAGCTATTGAATTCTGACGAATACAAGAACGTATTCTTGCCAATAACTCCTCGATTTCAAAAGGCTTCGTTATATAGTCATTGGCTCCCTGATCTAGTCCCGTCACCTTATCCATCGTAATATTACGAGCTGTTAATAGGATGATTGGCAGTAAGGTGTTCTCATTTCGTATTCTTCTTAAAACTTCAATACCATTCATCTCAGGTAACATAACATCTAAAAGTATTAAATCTAATTTTTCCTGTAATGCCGCTTCCAACCCCGCCTTACCAGTATGGGCCACAATCACTTCATACCCTTCGTACTCGAGTTCTATCTTTAATATCGTTGCTATCTGGACTTCATCTTCTACAACCAAAATACGCTGTTTCATTTAAAACCCTCCTACTTGAGTGCAATATGGAAAGTAAGCCACATCCACATGTATTTATCGAATTTAGCTAGGAACATTAGTTCCATCCTAAATACAGAAAATTGTCGTCCACTTATAATTCAATACCCTTCTATATTTGCTCCAAATTCCTGCATTTTACTCGCATCCATCAATTATTGAAATGCTCTTTCTACAATTTAGCATTATTTTGCTTTTAATTTCGCTTTTTAATTGATTTTTAATCCTTTTTTCAAGTTGCGTTAAGGTTGACTCGATATAGTGAATCTAGGGAACAATAGAACCAGCCAATAAGGTTTTATCGAAAACGAAATAAACCAAGAGAGGATAAGGAGGATTCATAAATGAATGATACAAAAAGCCCATCCATAGGGCGGCAGATGTTGAACAAGGTTCCGGAAGTCACCATTTACTTCTGGATCATTAAAATAATGGCAACAACTGTGGGTGAGACGGCTGCAGACTTCCTGATCGGAAATCTGAAATTGGGATTGACCAACACGACCTTAATCATGGCTGTCCTTTTGATCATAACGCTTTTCTTCCAATTCAAAGCGAGTAAGTATGTGCCAAGGGTTTACTGGTTCACGGTAGTGATGATTAGCGTTGTAGGCACGCTGATTACCGACAACCTCGTGGACAATCTCGGAGTCAGTCTGGTGACGACAACTATCATCTTTACAGTTGCGATGCTTGCGACGTTTGCGGCTTGGTACTCGAGTGAGAAGACACTGTCCATTCATTCTATCTACACGACCAAACGAGAAGCATTCTACTGGTTGGCCATCTTGTTCACCTTCGCCTTGGGTACGGCAGCTGGTGACCTCATAGCAGAAGGGCTCAACATGGGCTATTGGAAGTCCGCACTTATGTTCGCGGCATTGATTGGGGTGGTGACCATCGCCCACTACGGTTTCAAACTAAATGCAGTGCTTTCCTTCTGGATCGCCTACATCTTGACTCGCCCTCTCGGCGCCTCTCTTGGCGACTATCTGTCACAGCCTCGTAATAAGGGTGGCCTTGGTCTAGGTACGACAGGAACCAGTTTGGTCTTCCTCGTTATAATCTTGGGCTTGGTCGTCTATTTGACCAAAACCAAAAGAGATGAGAGCAAAGTTGTAGAGTAGAGGTAGGTCAAGTTCTGATAATTCAGCTGTCCATCACTGAACAGGTTATAGACCTCGTGGAAAGAGTACAATCATTTACTTTATACACCCTTCATGGTTCGGTAGATTGCACATGCCGGGTGCACAAAAGAAAAGGCCACCAAATTGGTGGCCTTTGTTATAGAATGAAATTTATCTTTATTTTACAAAACTGCGGCATTAATTCAAATCTTCAAATCCATATTTTTCAAAAACCTTGATAGAATCTTCGCTTTGAAGATAGTCGTAAAATAGCTGCGCTTCTTTTGGATGAGAACTATCCTTAATCATGCCTACTGGATAGATAATCGGGTCGTGTAAATCTTCCTTAGCTGTTGCGACGATATCAACTTTTTCAGAGTTTAAGGCATCTGTTTTATAAACTAGTCCTGCGTCTACATTTCCTGTTTCTACGTATGTAAGCACTTGGCTAACGTCCTTGGCATATACCAATTTACCTTCAATCTCTTTCCAAAGGTTTAGGTTTTCTAATGTTTGCTTAGCATATTGTCCTGCTGGTACTGACTCAGGGGTACCAATGGAAATTTTGGTAGCCTTTGTGATGTCATTTATTGTCTTGATTTCTTTATCCGATTCCTTTGGGACCACCAGCACCAGTTCATTTCCTACTAAGTCGATTCCATTTTTCTCTTCAATTAGGTCTTCAGCTACTAATTTTTCAAATTTATCTTCTGCAGCAGAGAAAAACAGATCCACAGGTGCTCCTTGTGAAATTTGTTGTTGAAGAGCCCCAGAAGCTCCTAAGTTATAGTTTACTGTCACATTTGGATTTTCTTTTTCAAAAGCAGTTTTAATGTCATTTAAGGCAGCTTGTAAACTCACGGCTGCTGACATCGTCAATTCTACTTTCTTGTCAGCTTGTTGCGTCTGCTTTTCTTTGCCTTTTTCTTTATCACTTGAACAGCCTGTGCCAACTATCACAAGTAGCATAATCGAGAAAATCATAAGATATATTTTTTTCAAAGTCTCTCTCCCTTTCTGACTAGTTATAACTAGTTATATCTAATTATAACTAGTATAAAGCAGATAAAAGGTTTTAATCAATGCCTTTTTTTGCTGTGAATTTACTTTTCAAAGGACTCTAAGCTACAATAAAGAATGGAGGGATGCACATGTCAAAAGAGCTTTCCTATACGATCGAGGAAGTGTCACAGCTTTTAAAGGTATCTAAATTGACGATTTATGATCTTGTTAAAAAAGGGGAACTGCCTGTATTCCGTGTGGGAAGACAGATGAGAATGGATGCAAAAGACTTGGAGATGTATATTAATAACAATAAGTCTAGTACATCCCCAGTTCCTGTTGCCGAACCCTATAAAAACGATGTGAAGGATTCTCTTAACCTTGTCATTAGCGGGCAAGATATGGTGTTAGATATACTAGGGCAGCACATTGAGAAGGACTCCAGCTATAAAACATTACGCTCTAACAAAGGAAGTCTAAGCGGGCTTATATCCATGTACAATGGGGATTCCGACATCGTTAGTTTACATATGTTTGATGGAGATACTGGGGAATATAATCTTCCTTATATAAAAAAGATTTTGGTAGGCTATCCTTATATTTTACTTAATCTGGTTTCAAGGAAAGCAGGTTTATATGTTAAAAAAGGAAATCCTTTAGACCTCACAAATTGGACTGATTTAAAACAAAAAGACTTGGCCATCATCAATCGAGAAAGAGGATCAGGAGCTCGAATTCTTCTTGATGAGCAGCTAAGGATTCACAAAATCCCTTCAAAAAATCTTAAGGGATATGATAACGAAGAGACCAATCACTTAAGTGTGGCTTCAGCTGTTTCTGCTGGGATAGCGGATGTAGGTGTGGGAATTGAAAAAGCTGCAAAAGTCGTTGGAATCGACTTTGTTCCATTAATTACAGAGCGTTATGACCTTGTTATTTTAAAATCTCCGAAAAACGAACAGCTTATAAACATTGTTAAGCGAATTTTATCATCAAATCCATTTCAAGCTGAAATCAAAGCTTTAGGTGATTATGATATTTCCCAGACAGGCTCTATCATTTACGAGACATATTAAACAGGAAGGCTACTGATTCAGCAGCCTTCCTGTTTAATATGCAGTTTTTTTACTATGTTAAAGAGCGCATTCTTCAATTTCAAAACCAAGGTCTTCGATAATGCCCCAATCCGCCGTAGGTTCTTGTCCAGCTGTTGTTAGATAATCGCCGACGAAGATAGAATTGGCTGCATAAAGTGCCATGGGTTGCATGGAACGGAGGTTCACCTCACGACCTCCAGCAAGACGGATTTCCTTACTTGGATTAACAAATCTCATCATCGAAATTAATTTCAAACATTTAGTTGGAGTCAACTCGGAAGTTCCCTCAAGTGGTGTACCGTCAATCGCATTGAGGAAATTACAAGGAATAGAATCCGCGTCAAGACTACGTAGGGATAGGGCAATCTCTACTGCTTCTTCATTAGACTCATTCATACCAAAAATGGCACCCGAGCATGGAGACATTCCGGCCTCTTTTACAGCTTCGACTGTATCTACACGGTCCTCATAAGTATGTGTGGATGTAATATTCTTATAATTATCTTGAGATGTATTTAAGTTGTGATTGTAGCGATGAACCCCAGCTTCAGCTAGCTTACTGGCATGCGTTTCATTTAAGAAACCTAGACAGCAGCATATTTTAAGATCAGTTGTCTCACGAATTTCTTTCACGGCTTCAATGACATGATCAATTTCCCTATTGGTTGGACGACGGCCAGAAGCAACGATACAATACGTGCCAGCTTTGCGACGAATTGATTCTTGAGCACCTTCAACAATCTTCTCTTTGGTCAGCCAAGCATATTTATCGATAGGAGCTTCCGACACGATTGACTGCGAACAATAGCCACAATCTTCAGGACATAGACCTGACTTCGTATTAATGATCATATTCAACTTAACCTTTTTTCCATAATAGTGCTGACGAATAAGGAAAGCTGCATTCAAAATCTCTAAAACCTCGTTTTCAGGTGCTTGTACAATAGCAAGTGCTTCTTCCGCTGTTACTTTATATCCTTTGATTACGTTTTCCGCTAGCATCTTCCAGTCCTTTTTCACCAATGTTTCCAAACCTAATCCCTCTTTTCTTATATGTTGTACATTCCATTCATCCTATGAATCTAGCTTATGTCTTTATTTAACGTCCTCGCCGCGATAAACTTCCTTGAAAATCAAACAACCTATTTGTATCTATTGGTACGGATTGTTCTGAACACGTCGATAACATGATTCATTTGTTCTTCTTGATGTGTCGCCATTAACGTAAGTCGAATGCGCGAAGTTCCAGAAGGTACCGTTGGCGGACGGATAGCTGGTGCATAAATTCCGTGCTTATGTAATTCTTTCGAAAGGAACATGGCCTGTTCCGGTTCTCCGCAAATAATGGCAAGAATCGGAGTTTCTCCCCCCGACACTGTGTAGCCAAGGGAGGTTAATTCATTATAAAGATGCTAGCTCATGGCTCGAATGCGTACTCTGCGTTCAGGTTCTGATTGAATGATATCGACTGCTGTAAGTGCACTTGCTACTACTCCTGCTGATAAGGCGGTAGAGAAGACAAACGGTCTGGCTCGATTTAAGACATAGTCAACTAAAGACCTGCTTCCAGCGATATACCCTCCTTCTGCACCAACAGCTTTGGAGAGTGTCCCCATCTCGATATCTATCTTCCCCTTCAGTCCAAAATGTTCAGAAGTTCCCCTTCCGTCTTTACCTAAAACCCCCGTCGCATGTGCGTCATCCACCATAACAAGTGCATCATAACGCTTGGCAAGTTCGACAATGCCTGGCAATGGCGCAATATCACCATCCATCGAAAAGACGCCATCCGTTACAATTATTCTTTTCCTGTAGCGGGTATTAATCTGGAGTTTCATTTCCAAGTCAAGTAAATCAGCATGACGATAAATGATAGTTTCCGCACGTGATAAACGACATCCATCAATAATACTGGCATGATTCATCTCATCGGATAAAACGAGATCGTCCTTACCAACAAGGGTCGTTAACGCTGCTATGTTAGCCATATACCCTGTGTTTAATACTATCGCTGCATCCGTTTGCTTAAACTCTGCCAGTCTTTTCTCTAGTTTTTCATGGACAATTGTATTGCCAGTGGTTAATCGTGAACCAGTAGAACCCGTACCAAATCTTTGAGTCGCTTGGACAGAAGCCTCAATTAATCGTTGATCATTGGCAACCCCTAAGTAATTATTGGAGGCAAACATCATCATTTTTTTTCCGTTCACCATGGCATATCCTTGATCGCTCATTGTTTCAACGGTTTGGAGTTGTCTGTAAAGTCCTCCTTCTTTAATCTTTTCTAGTTCCTTCTCCCAAATCATCTTTCATGAACCTCATGAAGCGATTGATATACATGATTCGTATATTCGTTACCTATGAGTGGAGCTTCTTGCCATTCTCGCTGATGACTGGATTTTCTTCGAAGAATTGTTTCATCAGAAAAAAAGGGCGCCACAAATACCGCTGTTTCTCTGGAAAGTTCATCCTGTATTAACATTTCTCCTGTCATATTTGTTCCCTCCAAGCTTTTATATGTTAACTGTATTTTAAAATAGTTAACATATAAATTGAATAATAACACACAAACAAAATATTGTTCAATTACTAATTTTCAATATTTTTCTAAGTCTGTCATTTTAATTGCGCTTTATATGTTAACTAAAATAATAAATGGTTGACATATAAAATATAAATCATGCACACTAATAGTGGGCATTTTACCTACCAATTTCAAATAAAGGAGGTTGAAAACTTGAAAGCTAAAACGATCTCTTATGTTGCCCTATTTACTGCGTTAACTGCCATTGGCGCCTTTATTAAGATCCCTATTCCCTACATACCCTTCACGTTGCAAATTCTAGCAGTCTATTTGGCAGGGGCGCTGCTAGGACCACGTCTCGGGTTACTTAGTCAATTATGCTACGTCTTAATCGGCCTTATAGGAGTGCCAGTGTTTGCCGAGGGCGGTGGTTTTGGCTATATATTTAAGCCCACTTTCGGCTATTTGCTTGGTTATATACTCGGGGCCTATGTGAACGGATGGTTGATTAACAGGTTTAATCTCTCCACGATTCGTTCCATTTTCTTCGCTAACCTAGCATCATTGCTGACTGTTTATTTATTTGGCTGTATATGGCTTTATGGAGCGATGAAGTGGGTTGTAGAAACGCCTCTTTCAATCTACCAGACAATTTTTTACGGCTTCTTATTACCTGCACCCGGTGATTTGTTGCTGTGTGTTCTATGTGCCATCATCATTCAGCAAGTAAGGCCGCGTATTGCACGATTTACAAACATAAAGGAGCTGAAACACCCATGGGCCAAGCCTACTTTATAACCGGAACTGGCACGGATATCGGAAAAACCGTCGCCACGAGTTTACTCTATATGTCTCTTCAAACAATGGGAAAAAGCGTCACAATATTTAAGCCGTTTCAAACAGGATTGATTCACGAAACGAATACATACCCTGACATCTCTTGGTTTGAGCAGGAACTTGGTGTAAAGGCACCTGGGTTTTACATGCTTGAACCCGAAACATCTCCACACTTAGCTATAAAGTTAACAGGGCAACAAATCGACGAGCAAAAGGTCGTGGAACGAGTTCACGAACTCGAACAAATGTATGACATTGTGTTAGTCGAGGGCGCTGGGGGATTGGCCGTACCACTCATTGAACGAGCGAACAGTTTCTATATGACAACCGATTTAATTAGAGATTGCAACATGCCAGTCATTTTCGTTTCTACAAGCGGTTTAGGATCGATTCATAATGTCATAACTACGCATTCGTATGCCAAATTGCATGATATTAGCGTTAAAACTATTTTATATAACCATTATCGGCCCGACGATGAAATTCATCACGACAATATCCTAACCGTTGAAAAGCTCACAGGACTCGCTGGCCTCGCCTGCATACCAACATTTGTCGACGTAAGAAAAGATCTGAGAGTCTACATACTTGATTTACTTAGTAATCATGAATTTACCCAACAACTAAAAGAGGTGTTCAAGAATGAATAGTCATGACTTAGAAAAATGGGATAAGGAATATGTATGGCATCCGTTTACACAAATGAAAACGTATCGAGAAAGTAAACCGCTAATCATTGAACGCGGGGAAGGGAGCTACCTTTTTGACGTAGAAGGCAATCGGTACTTGGACGGTTATGCTTCATTATGGGTCAACGTACATGGCCATAATGAACCAGAGCTAAACAACGCTCTGATTGAACAAGTTGAAAAAGTCGCACACTCTACACTACTAGGATCTGCAAATGTACCATCCATATTACTGGCTAAGAAATTAGCAGAGATTACTCCTGGTCATTTATCGAAAGTCTTTTACTCGGACACTGGATCTGCAGCTGTAGAAATCGCCCTTAAAGTCGCTTATCAATATTGGAAAAACATCGATCCTGTAAAATATCAACATAAAAATAAATTTGTCTCCCTGAACGAGGCGTACCACGGTGATACAGTTGGAGCAGTGAGTGTCGGCGGAATGGATTTATTCCATAGAATCTTTAAACCACTACTATTTGAACGGATTCCAACTCCTTCTCCTTATACATATCGCATGACTGAATACGGGGATCAAGAAGCAGTGAAAAACTATTGTATTGATGAGCTGGAAAAGTTGCTTCAAGACCAAGCAGAGGAAATTGCAGGAATGATTATCGAACCACTTGTTCAAGGAGCAGCAGGCATCATTACCCACCCTCCTGGCTTCTTAAAAGCGGTCGAACAATTGTGCAAGAAGTACAATATATTATTGATTTGTGACGAAGTAGCGGTAGGATTTGGTCGCACCGGTACATTATTTGCCTGTGAACAAGAAGATGTCGTCCCTGATATTATGTGTATCGGTAAAGGAATTACTGGCGGCTATATGCCTCTGGCGGCCACTATCATGAACGAACAAATCTTTAATTCTTTTTTAGGAGAGCCCGATGAACATAAAACCTTCTATCACGGCCACACCTATACAGGGAATCAACTAGCCTGTGCCCTGGCGCTGAAGAATATCGAACTAATAGAAAGACGAGATCTCGTCAAAGACATCCAGAAAAAATCCAAGCAGCTATCTGAAAAACTGCAATCGCTATATGAACTCCCGATTGTCGGTGATATCCGCCAGCGCGGCCTCATGATTGGAATAGAAATCGTTAAAGATCGCCAAACAAAAGAACCGTTCACAATCCAAGAAAATATTGTTTCAAGCATCATCCAAAACGCTCGGGAAAATGGTCTGATCATTCGGGAACTTGGCCCCGTCATCACAATGATGCCCATTCTTTCCATGTCAGAAAAGGAACTGAATACTATGGTCGAAACTGTCTACCGTTCGATACAGGACGTTTCTGTGCACAACGGATTGATCCCAGCAGCAAACTGATATAAAAAGAACCGGAAGATGAACTGCACCCCAATTGTTAGACAACATCTAATAATTGGAGGTGCAGTTTTTTTGACTAAATATACGATAGACGAAAAATCACATGCAGTTTTAGAGTACTT
>NZ_JBFUIB010000014.1:0-42992 GCF_056402095.1 Peribacillus sp. P4_C12 | reverse complement strand
GCGTGAAGCCCTGGAAAAGTATTCGATGGATAAAGCCCGGAATTCTATAGAATCATTAATGAATATAGCTCCTAAAGAGGCCTTGATTCGTAGGGGACATCACGAAATGATGGTTGCTGTTGATGAGATTGAGGTGGGCGACACCATGATTGTCAAACCCGGTCAGAAGCTCGCTATGGACGGCAGGATCACGAAAGGTGCCTCGACACTGAATCAGGCAGCCATTACAGGGGAATCAGAGCCAATATTTAAAACGGTTGAGGGTGAAGTATTTGCTGGAACCTTAAATGGTGAAGGACTGCTGGAAGTGGAGGTCACGAAACGAGTAGAGGATACGACGATTGCAAAAATCATACATCTTGTTGAAGAAGCTCAGGCTGAAAAAGCTCCTTCCCAGGCATTTGTTGATAGATTTGCAAAATTCTATACGCCCGCCATTATGCTGATAGCGTTGGCCATTGCCGTTATTCCGCCGCTTGTCATAAACGGGGAATGGAGTGAATGGATTTACCGAGGATTGGCTGTGCTGGTTGTTGGTTGTCCTTGTGCTTTAGTTATCTCTACACCAATTGCAATTGTAACAGCCATCGGAAATGCTGCGAAAAATGGTGTACTGATTAAAGGCGGAGTCCATTTGGAGGAAGCTGGAGCCATAAAGGCGATAGCGTTTGATAAAACAGGTACTTTGACAAAGGGAATACCTGAAGTGACTGATTTCACAGTATTGGTTGACGGGGTGAGTGAACAGGAAGTTCTAGGGATTGCTGCAGCTTTAGAAAGCTGTTCACAACATCCTCTTGCCACGGCCATTCTCCAAAAAGCAGAGAGCCAGAACATGGACTATCACTCTCTTGTGGTTGAGGATTTTACCGCAATCACGGGTAAAGGTATAAAAGGAACAATAAATCGAGAAGTCTATTACATTGGGAAACCACATCTTTTTGAAGAAGAGGGCGGTTTAGCCTTTTCTGAAGATGTTCGTATCCAAATAAATGATTATCAAAATGAAGGGAAAACGGTGATGGTGCTTGGCAATCAAATGAAACTCCTTGCACTGATTGCAGTTGCGGACGAAATAAGGGAAAGCAGTAAGGAAGCAATCCGGAAACTGCATGCTCTCGGGATTGAAAAAACGATAATGTTGACCGGGGATAATATCGGAACAGCAAAAGCGATTGGAGCAGTAGCCGGCGTTCATGAGATTCAAGCGGAGCTATTGCCGCAAGATAAACTGGCCTTTATCAAACAATGGAAACAGAAATATAATCGAGTGGCTATGATTGGCGATGGTGTCAATGATGCACCGGCTTTAGCGGCTTCCACGGTTGGGATTGCGATGGGGGGAGCGGGGACAGACACCGCCCTTGAAACCGCAGATATTGCCTTAATGGGTGATGACTTATCAAAGCTGCCTTATACGATACGCCTAAGTCGTAAAACGTTAAAAATTATTAAGCAGAACATCACGTTTTCGTTAGCGATTAAGATTCTGGCTTTACTATTGATAGCACCAGGCTGGTTAACACTGTGGATGGCAATTTTTGCAGACATGGGAGCAACGTTATTGGTCACATTGAACAGTCTTAGATTGCTAAGAATAAAAGAGTAATAGAATATGGCTTCCTGGTTCCTTTTAAAGGTGCAAGGAAGCCTTTTCTTGTACTGCTTCAAAATGTTTCATGTGAAACTGATAATTCACATACAGTTCAGAAGTTTTTCACTCAACAGAAAAGCAATTGAATGGGCGAGTACAACGCCGCAAGATGAAGTGATCGATCGTTAACGAAACCATTATTGAGAAAAGAGGAAGGGATGTACAGAAACGGTTCGATACTGGAAGAGTCCTGGCATCTTATAAAAAAGGCGGATATATAGCTGAATCTGAATTTCAACTATGGCTCGAGTTGCTTAATGAAAATGACGAGGTAAAAGAGGGTAAAGTAGATCGGGACGATTAATAAACGATTGAATTCAATCCTATAAGGTCGAAAGAAAATAAAAGAAACCAATAGAATACCAAAAATACCAGGTCTGAATATGGCCTGGTATTTAATATGTTGAATTTTCTTTTATGTAAAAGGAATCCTAATAAGAACATTTTTGAATGCAGAGCCAAGCAATCGTTATGCATGTTCTATGTAGTGTGCTACAATGTGGCTGACTTTTAATGAGGCATAGGATGATCCTGTGTGATTGTTAAATTGAGTATGGCAGTTACAGGAAGGGATTTGAAAGAATGGAATTAGAGCAAAGGGCAATCTTAGTTGGGGTAAACCTCAATAGCCAAAAGGATTTTGATTATTCAATGGAGGAATTGGCTAATTTAACGGAGGCCTGTGGGGTAGAGGTTGTCGGGACGATCACACAGAATTTGCATCGGGTGAACTCATCACATTTTATCGGAACCGGAAAGATAGAGGAAGTAAAAAATCTTGTGGAGTATAAGGAAGCGAATGTCGTCATCTTTAATGATCAGTTGTCGCCTTCACAACTTCGGAATCTGGAGAGGGACATGGATTGTAAGGTAATTGATCGGACAATCTTGATTCTGGACATTTTTGCACACCAAGCAAAAACAAAGGAAGCCCAGCTTCAGGTAGAAGTGGCAAAACTTCAATATATGCTCCCACGTCTCGTTGGATTAAGGGAGTCATTAGGTCGTCAGAGTGGTGGAGTTGGTACAAACAAAGGTGCTGGGGAAAAGCAGTTAGAGCTTGACCGTAGGAGAATAGAGGAAAATATAAGTGTTTTGAATAAAGAACTGGAAGAACTTGTTGCACACCGTCAAACGCAGAGGAAGCAGCGGAAAAAGAATGCCATCCCAGTCGTTTCTTTAGTCGGTTATACGAATGCAGGGAAATCCTCGATCATGAACGCTTTGATTGAAATGTTTCACCCAACAACCGAAAAGCAGGTTTTGGAAAAGGATATGCTGTTTGCTACGCTTGAGACTTCCGTGCGAAACATTCCTTTGCCGGATAATAAGGAATTTTTACTGACGGACACGGTTGGTTTTGTTTCAAAATTACCGCATCATCTTGTGAAAGCGTTCCGTTCAACCTTAGAAGAAGTGGTCGAAGCTGACTTATTGATTCATGTTGTTGATTTTTCCAATCCCAATTATGAGCAGCAAATAGAGATTACAGATCAAACTTTGAATGATATAGGCATTAAAGAAATTCCAACTATTTTTGCTTATAATAAAGCAGATCTGACTGAAATAGATATCCCGCAGGTGAATCGTGACTCTGTTTATATGTCAGTGAAAAACAAAGTAGGCATACAGGAATTGATCGATCAAATCCGAGGACATGTTTTTGTAGACTATATTCGCTGTGAGATGCTGATTCCGTATGACCAGGGACAGTTGGTATCCTATTTCAATGAGCATGGTCATATAACGGAAACAGAATATGATGAGAAGGGATCTAAATTAAAACTTGAGTGCAAGAAAACAGATTATGAAAAATATCATCAATACGTTATTAACTCTAAGTAATTATTTTGTTGATAATATGTGCATAAGTTGTTAGCAAGTTGTTAGTGACTGAAAATTCACTATTGAACCTGTGTATAGTTTTTTAAGAAAAATACAATACTTACTGGAAAACGTTGAAATAACACAGTATTTCTTGTTATCCACATATTATATTTGTGTGGATAACCTGTGAATAAAATTTAAAAGCCCCAGGAAATTGCATTCAATATTTTCTAGGGCTTTTTAATTTGTGGACAAAGTGTTGATAAGTTAGTTTTATTAAAAAAATTCAGTAAGTGTGATGAATATTAAGTAAGGTTTGTAGAAAAATGACGATGTTTATCATTTGTTGTTAGGAAATATCACATGGTTATTACATAGTGCACATTAAACAGTTAACAATATTTTACACTTTGTATAATGTAACTTGCTTTTTATCATTATAAAATAAAGAATACTCAATTTATCTGGTTATTACCAGATTGTGAGTTTTTAAGAACGATTGGGGGGGCTTTTAATGGCCGAAGGAAGCAGATACCAATGCGTGATCATCAAGAAAATAAAAGAAAATAATAAACGGAATGTGAGATTATTGGCAATTATATCGTCGTGACTGTCTTTCTAAATAGAACGATGAAGAACGACAGTGGTTACTGCCATAAATTCTCTAATTGCAAGGATAGGAAATGCTATTTTAGATGAATACATGCAATTCCTCCCTTTTTATTTTTCACAAATAAATTTTTGGAAGGAGAATAGTAGATGAGTATGACGAGTCCGTTAAAAGATGGTCTGGCGATGAACTTTCAGGAAGTGGAGAGGGGGTTAACCCCACGTGAAGCTTTGGAAGAATCGAATCGATGTTTATACTGCTATGATGCCCCATGTATTCAAGCCTGTCCGACAGGGATAGATATTCCAAGTTTTATTAAGAAAATAGCATCAGGGAATTTTAAAGGATCGGCCAAGACGATCATGACAGCCAATCCAGTCGGTGCCAGTTGCGCGCGAGTATGCCCGACAGAAGAATTATGTGAGGGGGCATGTGTCCTAAACCATTCTACAAAGCCAATCATGATTGGCAATCTCCAGCGTTATTCCACAGATTGGGCCATCCAAAATAAACAAGCTCTATTCAAGGCCGGGAAGAAGAATGGCAAAAAGGTTGCCATTGTCGGAAGCGGACCTGCGGGCTTATCTGCAGCAAGGGAATTAGCCTTGCTTGGCTACAGTGTAACCATTTTCGAAGCTGAAAAAAATCCAGGTGGATTAAATACGTACGGTATCGTATCTTTCCGTTTGCCACAGAGCATTTCTTATTGGGAAGTTGATCAAGTAAAGAGTTTAGATGTTGAAATTAAAACGAATACGAGGGTTGGTGTTGATGTTTCTGCTACCCAGTTAACCACCGACTATGATGCCGTTATTTTGGCGATTGGAATGTCTGGTGTTCCAAAACTTGGAATTGAGGGAGAAGACCTGGCTGAAGTATATGATGCAATCGACTTCGTCAAGGCAACGAAAACAGAGGCTATCACTGATAAATTCGTTGGGAAGAAAATGGCGGTCATTGGAGCTGGGAATACAGCGATTGATGCAGCAACCTGTTCTGTACGTCTTGGTGCCGAACAAGTTGGAATTATCTATCGTCGTACCCAGAAGGAAATGACAGCTTACGATTTTGAATATGAGTTTGCTAAACAGGAAGGTGTCGGGTTTCACTGGCTGACGAACCCTTCTAGGATTATTTCAGATAGCAATGGTCAGGTAACGGGTATCGAGTGTGTAAAAATGGTGCTTAGTGAGGCAGGAGGAGATGGTCGCCGTCGTCCAGTACCGATTTCTGGATCAGAATTTGTTATACCTGTCGATGGCGTTATCCGTGCTATCGGCCAATCTAGATATGTAGGACTGATTGAACAGTTTGGCATTGAGCATGATGGAGGCGTCGTAACATTAGATGGAGACTCATATAAAACGTCGAATGAAAAAGTATTTGCCTGTGGTGACGTTATTTTTGGTAAAGGCCAAGGTGAGGCAATGGTTGTTTCCGCTGCCCAGCAAGGGAAGAAGACAGCCTATGAAATTGACCGAATTTTAATGAGCGAAGCGGTAGATATTGCTTAATAAAAATGAAAATTAGGAGGCTTAACATGGCTGATTTATCAATTGATCTTGCAGGTATTAAATCTCCCAATCCTTTTTGGCTGGCGTCGGCACCACCTACTAATTCGGGGTATCAAGTGCAGCGGGCATTTGAGGCTGRCTGGGGAGGAGCCGTTTGGAAGACGTTGGGAGATCCTATTCTGAATGTCTCATCACGTTTTGCAGCTGTGGGTTTTAATGGCCAACGAGTAGCTGGTTTCAACAACATTGAATTGATTACGGATCGACCACTTGAGGTGAACTTAAAAGAAATATATGAAACGAAAAAACGTTTCCCTAACCATGCAATCATTGCATCAGTAATGGTCGAACCGCATCAAGATAAGTGGCATGAAATTATCAAACGCATAGAAGACGTGGGGGTTGATGGTTATGAACTGAACTTTGGCTGCCCGCACGGTATGGCTGAGCGGGGTATGGGCGCTGCTTCTGGACAGGTTCCTGAGCTTGTGGAAAAGCAAACATATTGGGCAAAGGAAGCGGCATCGAAACCTGTCATTGTCAAACTTACTCCGAATATAACTGACATCACGGTTACTGCGGAAGCCGCTATACGCGGTGGAGCGGATGCAATTAGTATGATTAATACGATTAACAGCCTGGCGGGAGTGGATATCCATTCATGGAATACGATTCCCCATGTAGGCGGTAAGGGTGCCCATGGCGGGTATTGTGGTCCTGCTGTGAAGCCGATTGCTTTAAATATGGTTGCAGAATGTGCAAGGAATCCACTGATTAATGTTCCGATATCGGGAATCGGTGGAATATCTAATTGGAAGGATACGGTTGAATTTTTATTGATGGGTTCAACGGGAGTGCAAATTTGTACCGCTGCCATGCATCACGGTTTTCGAATTGTCGAGGACATGATTGATGGTCTGTCTAATTACCTCGATGAAAAAGGGATATCCTCTGTGATGGATATTGTTGGTAAGTCTGTACCCCGTTATTCCGATTGGGGAAATTTAGATCTTAATTATAAGGTAGTGGCGCGCATTAATAATGATGTGTGCATTAACTGCAATAAATGTCATATTGCATGTGAAGATACTTCACATCAATGTATAGATATGTTAAAAGACCCGTCAGGCAACTCCTTCTTACGAGTCCGTGAAGAAGATTGTGTCGGATGTAATCTTTGTTCGATTGTATGCCCGGTTGATGGAGCAATCGACATGATTGAACTGGCAAGTGATTTGCCTCCAATGACTTGGAATGAACGTCAGGCATTCCTTGGGAATATCGGTAATGAAAGTGTTGATTTCGTAAAATAATGGAGGAGATTATATATGAAGAAGATCATGAAGAAAATTATTAAAAATGGAACAATTGCAACGGCTGCAGATACGTATCAAGCGGATATTTTAATTGAAAATGAAATCATTACAATGATTGGTAAAGACCTTTCAGCAGAGGGAGCGGAAATCATTGATGCAAAAGGCGCGTATATTTTTCCAGGAGGTATTGACCCACATACCCATCTTGATATGCCGTTCGGTGGGACTACAACAAAGGATGATTATGAAACAGGTACGATAGCTGCTGCATATGGAGGTACGACTACGGTCATCGACTTTTGTTTGACCGAAAAAGGGGCGCCATTAAAGAAATCTATAGAAACGTGGCACGAAAAGGCAAGTGAAAAAGCAGCAATAGATTATAGTTTTCATTTAATGATTAGTGAAATTAATGATAAGGTTCTGGCTGAGTTGCCAAGTATCATCGAGAATGAAGGGATTTCTTCGTTTAAAGTGTTTATGGCTTACAAAAATGTTTTTCAAGCCGATGATGCGACACTTTACCGTACACTGCTTCAAGCGAAAGAACTTGGCGCACTTGTCATGGTCCATGCTGAAAATGGTGATGTGATTGATTATTTAACAAAGCAGGCGCTTGCTGAAGGTCATACTGATCCGATTTATCATGCGTTAACAAGGCCTCCGGAACTTGAAGGAGAAGCAACGGGACGAGCAGCCAAGTTGACGGAGATGGCAAACAGTCAGCTTTATGTCGTTCATGTCACATGTGAAGATGCGGTTGAAAAGATTACAGAGGCAAGAAATAAAGGGGTTGATATTTGGGGTGAGACTTGCCCGCAATACTTGGTCCTTGACCAAACCTACCTTGAAAAGCCCCATTTCGAAGGATCTAAATATGTATGGTCTCCACCATTAAGGGAGAAGAGAAATCAGGAAGTACTATGGAACGCTTTAAAAACAGGCCAGTTGCAAACGATAGGCTCCGACCAATGCTCTTTTGATTTTAAAGGTCAAAAAGATCTCGGGCGTGAAGACTTTACGAAAATCCCCAATGGTGGTCCTACAATAGAAGACCGAATGAGTATTCTGTTTTCGGAAGGAGTCAAGAAAGAGCGTATCACCTTGAATCAATTCGTGGACATCACTTCAACCCGGGCAGCCAAACTTTTTGGATTGTTCCCTAAAAAAGGAACGATTGCTGTAGGATCAGATGCGGATATTGTCATCTTTGATCCAAAGGTGGAGCGGACTATTTCTGCAGATACTCATCATATGGCTGTCGATTATAATGCGTTTGAGGGAATGAAAATAACAGGTGAACCGGTTTCTGTTTTATCACGCGGTCAATTTGTCATTAGAGAAAAGCAATTTGTAGGTGAGGCTGGGAAAGGACAATACTTGAAACGGGCTAAATATAACACGTCGCTGGAGTCGGATTCAGAGCACAAGCTTCCTGTCTAAAAATTCTGTAAGGAATAACAAGCAAATTAATATTGGGGGTTTTATATGAGTGAGAAGAAAGAATATTTAAAGTCTCCCGATTTGCTGCCTATACCTCATAGTGAGAAGAACATAAGTGCAGCCGGCTTTGGATTTATTTGGGTAGGAATGGCTGTAGTATTGGCCGCCTTTGCAATTGGCGGTAACGGTGTACAAAGCTTAGCGCTTGGCTGGGTCGTGCTGGCAACGGTTATTGCTTGTGTAGTTCTTGGCTTTTTGATGACAATGACAGGAGATATCGGGGTTGAGCATGGCATCTCTTTCCCAGTTTATATGAGGGCGCCATTCGGTACGATTGGTACCCATATTCCATCGGTTGTTAGGGGGTTTGTTGCCTCATGCTGGTTTGGTCTTAACACCTACTTCGGTGCAACTGCAATGAATGCAATCTTTGCAACCCTTTTTAACTTTGATAATTGGTTTATCTGCTTCCTCATTTTTGCCGTTTTACAATTAGTTAACACGGCAATGGGAATCAAGTCGATTGAACGTTTTGCTGACTTAGCAGCACCAGTCATCATCTTGATTTCAGGCTGGATGTATTTTACTCTTTCCGATCAAGCTGTGGCCCAAGGAAGAGATGTATGGACCTGGATTGAAAGTCCGGTAACTGGAGGTGCAGCGGCAACGGCTTTCATGGTCGTCATAATGGCTAATATGGGATTTTGGGGTACGTTGGCGGCGGATATGCCGACACTTTCTCGTTATATCAAGGCACCTAAAAATGAAAAAAATTGGTTCAGGCGCAATAAGGGGCAGATTATTGGGAATATTATTACCTATCCCATTACTCAGACGTTCATGGTTATTATCGGAGGGGTTTCTTACATGGCTGTTTCCAATTATGATCCCGTCGTTGCTATACAAGGATCGGCAAGTGGAATTGCTCTTGGAGTCCTTTTAATCATGATAGTTTTTGCTCAATGGTCGACGAATACTACTGCCAATGTAATCCCGGCAGCTACCATTTTCTCAAATGTCATGGGTCCTAAAATGCCTTTTTGGGCGGGAGTTGTTGTCGCCGGGTTTATTGGAATCGTAGTTCAGCCATGGAGCTTGTTCGGCATAATAATAGAAGTTTTGTTAATTGTAGGTGGAGTTTTAGCATCTATCGTTGGTATCCTGGTGGCTGATTATTATTTCCTTCGTAAACGACGTGTTAATGTACCAGAACTATATGAAAGTGAAGGTCAATATAAATACTTGAATGGTGTGAATTGGGCGGGAATCATTTCTTGGGCGATTGGTGGAATAGGTGCCACAGTTTTTTCAAACTATTCGTTTATTGTGGGATTCGTGCTTGGTAGCGTAAGTTATTATGTATTGGCAAAATTTTGGTGGTTTAAGAAATATGAACAAGCTGAAATTATTGACCCAAGTGATGAGAAATATTTAGGTATTTCAATAGGGAGGGATTGGAAAATCGAAAAGGAATTAGAAATTGAAAAAGAATTGGTTATTACGACTGCTACTGGCGGGGAGAATGTGTAAAAAAGGGGGAGTAGAAATGTCCGAATATCAAGAGTATCGCTTAGAAAGGGAACAAATTGATTTTTTACTTGAAAGAGGATATCGAATCACCCGGGTCTCGGAAAATTTAAGTGGGGCTTTTCTCGATTTCGAACTGATAGAAGGTACGAAGCAGGAATGGAAGCAGTTGAATATCAAAACCCCGGAAGGAAGAAAATACTTCTCAACATTGCTTTTCAGGAAGTTGCATTAAAATTCACTTATAAACCTGAAATGCTGGCCTATTCATCAAATGAATAGGCCACTTTTGTGTGGCTGTCTTGAATCAAAGTTCGAGAATGCTTTTGAACCTAAGAAATCAATATTGTTGGCTTTCTGATAGAACTGGTAAGATAGATGGCCAATAGATAATCAATGTAGAATTTGAGTTCATAGCATCATTTTGAACATAAGTGATGAATTTTTTGTTGAATTTTGACGTTAGATTTTCTGACAAGTGTCTGGAGATTTATAGACTGTCCGTTTATAATAGATTTTATAGCAGTTTTATAGAAGGATGGTGGATGGATGAATGAATACTTCGATTACAATCGAGGAAATTCTAACGCGCAGGCATTTTAATCAGACGGATATAATCGCCGGCAGCAGTGGAATAAAGCGTCAAGTGAAATGGGTCCACTGCATGGAAGTCACCCAAATCAGCCACTTGTTAAATGGAAATGAACTGATTCTGACCACCGGTTTGGGGTGGAAAGATTGTGATAGCACATTTCTTTCCTATTTAAATCAGCTAATTCAATGTAATGCAGCAGGACTGTGTATAGAGATAGGTACCCGCACCATGGCAATTCCCCAATGTGCGATAGATCTTGCAGATGAACACCAATTCCCTATCATCCTATTTCATCAAGAAGTTCCATTCGTAGAAATTACTCAGGATATTCATTCCCTAATCATTAATAAACAATATCAAATGATCTCCAACTTAGAGAACTACTCCCAGCAGCTAAATAAAAATCTCCTCGAAATTGACCATTATGAATCAATTCTAAAATTTCTCCATAACTATTTAAATGTACAGGTTATTCTTATCTTTAATGAAAACGATATAGCCAGTATTCCAAAAATAAAGAAAAAAATAACCTATCAAATGTTAGTGGAAGTAAATGAAGAAAAGAGAACTTTGAACAAAACCGTTCTTAGACAACCGATTCAAGTGCTCGGTGAGAATTATGCGGAACTGCTCATTTGCAGTAGCGATAGAGAGTTGACGGATTTTGATTCACTGATCTTGGATCGGACAGCCACCGCATTGGCTCAGCATCTATTACGGGAATTATATATAGAAGAAAAGAAAATGTCAGAAGAAAGCAAATGGCTGACAAACTGGATTGAAGGGGAGTATAGCGACGAAGCAATCCGTGAGCGGCTTTCCTATATTGATCCGAAAATGCAGCTAGATGGCGGGATTGTTTGCATTTGCAAACAACATCCACGGTATAATAAAAGTTCGGCAAAATTAGATGGAACCTATTTTAAGATAATGTTTAGGACAGTTTTTGAACAATATGGCTTTCAGATTTTCTCTATGGAAATTCATCAGCACCTTGTCTTTATCCTAGGCGATAATCGTTCATCCGAAGATTGGAAAGGAAGGGTGACAAGTGCCTTGGATCGTATTATGAAAATGGATGTCAGCGGACGTAATCGTATGAGCCTGCTTACTATTGGGTTTGGAAAACACGTTCAAAAGTTAAGTGAGATTTATAAAAGTTATGAAACGGCTCGTGAGACTTTATTGCTTCAGGATACCTTACCAGAGGAGAACAGAAGCTTTTTTTATCAGGACTTACATATGTATCGTATGATTTCTCTAATCAATAAGCATGGTAATTTGGAAGAAACCGTTCATGAATATTTAGGTCCTGTTATCGAATATGACAAACAAAATAACGGTGAATTGATGCCTACCTTGAAGACCTATCTCGCTTGTAATGGGTCGAAACAGGAAACTTCAAAACAACTATTTATTGTCCGGCAAACACTGTACCATCGGCTAGAAAAATTAGAAAAACTATTAGGGTCAAATTTTATGCGCTCAGATCAACGCCTTGGCATCGAATTCATGATTTTTGCCTTGGATTACTTACAGAACAGTAGTAGGAAGACTAGTGAGAAATATATGGATAAATATGTGGGTAAATAGAAAAAAACCAAGGGTGTTCAACGGACATCCTTTTTATAATGCACTGAAAGGGAGTTGGAGTGGCAAGTTAATATATTGGTGATTTCTCGGAAATGTACTGACATCAAAAAGTTGGCCTTTACAGCTTCTTGATGTCAGTATCTTTTTTTAATATTCATCTTTTTTGGAAAGGCAGTGGTCACATTCCATGAGGTAAGATTCAGCTTGTTCAGTGATTTGATCACCACACTCGGGACATTGTTTAGGTGGCAGGGTTCTAAAGAACTCCAACGGATTTTTAGTTTGCATGATAGTTTCCCCCTTTTAATTGTTTAGTAGTCTTCGCGTTTGGAAAGGCAGTGGTCACATTCCATGAGGTAAGATTCAGCTTGTTCAGTAATTTGATCACCGCACTCGGGACATTGTTTAGGTGGCAGGGTTCTAAAGAACTCCAACGGATTTTTAGTTTGCATGATAGTTTCCCCCTTTTAATTGTTTAGTAGTCTTCGCGTTTAGAAAGGCAGTGGTCACATTCCATTAAGTAAGATTCAGCTTGTTCAGTGATTTGATCACCGCACTCGGGACATTGTTTAGGTGGTAGGGTTCTAAAGAACTCCAACGGATTTTTAGTTTGCATGATGGTTTCCTCCTTTAAATKGTTTAGTAGTCTTCGCGTTTAGAAAGGCAGTGGTCACATTCCATGAGGTAAGATTCAGCTTGTTCAGTGATTTGATCACCGCACTCGGGACATTGTTTAGGTGGCAGGGTTCTAAAGAACTCTAACGGATTTTTAGTTTGCATGTGGTTTCCTCCTTTTAATTTGGTTAAACTAGTCTTCACGTTTGGTAAGACAGCGGTCACATTCCATTAAGTAGGACTCAGCATGTTCGACAATATGATCACCGCACTCAGGGCAATGTTTAGCAGGGATATTGTTGAAAAATTCAATGGGTTTTTTCGTTTGCATGATTATTTCCTCCTTTAAATGTTTTTATATTTTTTCTTAAAATGATTTATTCTTCACGTTTAGAAAGGCAGCGATCGCATTCTATCAGATAGGAATCTGATTGTTCAACAAGTGTTTCACCACATTCCGGGCAATGGTTAAATGAATGGTTTATTAATAAACTTGATTGATTTGTTTGCATGTCTCGCTCCTCCTCTATATAGTACAGTTATTGTTGTTTGCCTGTTGTTATAATACAGTATATACCCGAAATTGGAAAATGTATAGGTATTTTACAGAAAATTTAAAAAATATTTCAGATTGAGCACAAAAACCCTATAGGAATAGGGTTTTTGTTAATATTTTTTTTGGTCATTTATTTAAAAAAAGTGAAAATCTGAAGAAATATATAGGTTGAGAAGTGAGGAAAATTAAGAGCGAACGAAAGGTTATCCAATATTCAATGAAATAAAATAGTGTTTTATGTAACAGATTGAAGTACAGATAAATTACAAAAAAACAAATTGATGGCTAACCTGTTTCTATTTCTATATGTCTTTTAGCTGCTTGCTCTAAAATGTCGGTAAGTTCTTAAGACAGCAGTTAATATATGAAAGTTCCTGTGCAGGACTAAAGAATATAACTTTTTCTCCTTTAAGCACCGATAAGCAAAAAACAGAGTGAATACTAGAAATATGAAACGATGGCTTGCATTCTCAACTTGTTAAAGTACGGCGGAAAATATCATCGTAAAGAAGGAAAGTATCTGACTTGTCAGTAGTGTTTCGTTCTTTTTTTCATGACCAGATACTTTTGATTCAAAAAAATGAATATTAAGCTCCTGAAAAGAGGGTGTGCGGTTTTAGTACTTTAGTAAAGAGGTAACTTGGTAGTAGAAGTACATTAATGGGAGGTCGCATATGTCAAAAGTGATGATTATCATAAATCCATCTTCAGGGAAGGAAAAGGCAGGACAGATTTTGCCGAATGCAGAAAGGGTACTAGGTGATATCTATGATCAAGTGATTGTTCGTAAAACGGAAGTCGAAGGTGATGCTATGAAGTTTGCTAAGGAATCCTGTGCAGAAAAATTTGATGCTGTCATTTCGATGGGGGGAGATGGAACAGTAAATGAGACAGTGAATGGGTTGGCCGAACAGAAGCATCGGCCTGTTTTCGGCATCATTCCACTAGGAACGGTAAATGACTTCGCTAGGTCCCTTGGCATACCATTGGATCCTGATAAATCCATAGAGATGTTAAATGAAGCACAGATTAAGGATGCTGACATCGGGAAGATCAATGATCGTTATTTCATGAATGTGCTGGCGGTCGGTGCAATTGCCGAGGCTACCTCTAATGTGACCGTTGAGCAAAAAACTCGTCTGGGCTCACTTGCCTATTTTATAGAAGGAGCAAAAACATTAGTCAAAAAGACTCCGTTTTCTTTAACTGTTGAACATGATCAGGGAAGGTGGTTGGGAGAGGCATATTTATTAATTGCCACGATGACTAATTCAGTCGGCGGTTTCGAACAACTTGCACCCGAGGCGAAAGTAAATGATGGAAAGTTGCACACATTTATTATTAAAGATTTATCCCTTCCGCTTATTATCAAGATTATTCCGAGTTTAATAAAGGGCGAGATAAAGGGACACGAAGAAGTAGAATATATTCAAACTTCTAAGCTGCATTTATCTACATCAGAGGAACTTGCAATCAATATTGATGGCGATGAAGGGTTTCTTTTACCTTTTCAGGCAAATGTGTTGCACAAACACCTTCGTCTTTTTGTTCCGCGAACAATATGAATGTATAGGTATAGAAGTCGAGTACACTAATCGGAAAAAGCTGATAGGGTAAATGCCGCCAATCACCTTAATATTCAACTTTATCTATCCCGCAACGTGAGGGTMACTTGCTTTTATAAAAAGGTATCATTATTCCGGGTGCTTCTAGGAAATAATAGTTATTGAATGAATGAAGGGGTATATATATGGTACGCTTATAGTTATGAAAATAGATGAGAGAGGATGTTTGATGTTTGTATGGAGTTTTTTCTTGTTATATTAGCCCTTCTAATTTTAATTGGAATGTCTAATGTAATTAACCATTTTATACCCTTTATACCTGTACCGTTAATTCAAATAACGCTGGGTGTTGTGCTGGCGCTTTTACCTTTTGGTATCCACGTAGAGATGGAGACAGAGCTGTTTTTGCTGTTATTTATCGCCCCTCTTTTATTCAACGATGGGAAGAATGTGCCCCGTACAGCCCTATGGAGGCTGAGAGCGCCTATTCTCATGCTTGCATTAGGCCTAGTATTCATAACGGTTTGGGCCGGAGGTTATCTAATCAACTGGATGATTCCTTCGATTCCACTTCCGGCTGCATTTGCTTTAGCTGCCATTTTGTCACCTACCGATGTAGTGGCAGTCAGCGCTTTGGCGAGCCGCGTTAAGCTGCCGAAGAGCATAATGCATCTTCTTGAAGGCGAAGGGTTAATGAATGATGCTTCAGGTCTTGTGGCCTTTAAATTTGCTGTTGCAGCTACAGTCACTGGTGTTTTCTCCCTAGTGGATGCAACGTTTAGTTTTATATGGATTTCAATTGGTGGGTTTGTAGGTGGAGCAATTATTGCCTTCATCATTATCAGGCTCCGTGTATTTCTTCGCCGTTTAGGAATGGAAGATGTTACGATGCACATGCTAATCCAAATCCTGACTCCTTTTATTATTTTCCTCGCTGTGGAACATTTCCACCTTTCTGGGATTTTAGCGGTCGTGGCTGGGGGTATTGTCCATGCCATTGAACGGGATCGGGAATTATCACCGACGGTAGAACTGCAGGTTGTTTCAAAGAGTACATGGTCTGTCATTTTGTATGTACTAAATGGACTTGTGTTTGTTTTACTTGGCCTGCAAATTCCAAGCGTGGCGAAAACTATATTTGAAGATCCAGCTTTCAATAATGGACAAGTTATTATTTATATTGTGATTATTACACTGTTCCTCTTTGTTTTACGATTCATTTGGCTTATCGCAGCTTGGTCGATTGGCTGGATCACAAAAAAAGCTGGAGCCCAAAAACCAGACTTGAAAGCGGCCGGAATCATTACCATTTCCGGAGTACGAGGAGCGGTAACATTAGCTGGATCATTTTCGATTCCATACGTATTGGCAGATGGAAGTCCTTTCCCAGAGCGCTCGTTAATCATCTTTATTGCAGCAGGGGTTATACTATTGACCTTGATTGTTGCGAGTGTATTTCTACCTATTGTAGCAAGATCAGAAGAAGTGGAAATCGTAGATAAGCAGGCTGATAAAACAAAATCGGCTACCATTCACACACATCAAGCGGCGATTCGAGTTGTAGAATCCCAAATGACAGATGAAAACCGAGAAGCGGCTTTATCGATCATTTCAAGATATCATACGAAAATCAACGCACTGTCCTATGTAGAACAAGAGAAAGAGCCTGCTGCACTAAGAGAGGAAGAAAGGGTTCTTCGCTTTAAAGCTCTTGAGGCAGAGCAAAGATTCCTAGATAAACTTATTAAAGATGAGAAAGTGGACCGAGAAACGGCATTTATATGCAAGGAATATATTCAACGTATGGAAGGCGCGGTCACAAACCTAATGAAATTCCGTTTTTTCAGGACAGTAACACTTTTTAGAAGAAGTATGTTGCGAGTTTTTAAATTATTTTTCCCTAATAAAAATGAAATAAGAAGAATCAATTTAGAGAGATTGGTAAAGGTAAGAGACCTTAAAGTCAGGATGTATAAAGCTGCCATCCAAGAGATCCAAGCCGGGATTACTTCAGAAAACCATGAGACGTCTTCCATGATTATTGAAGAGTATAAAGTGCTTATTTTAAGATGCAAACGAGAAAATAGAGGCCGTGTTCCCAGTAAAATGGTCGAATATGAAAGAGAGCTATTCTATAAAGCGATTCAGGCAGAGCGTGACGAAGTACAGGATATGTTTGAAAAACGACAAATTTCCCGTGATGTCGCCAATATACTCCGCCAGCAAATCAATTTACGTGAAGCACTAACAATCAATGAAAACACTCACTGAATATATGAAGAAGCGCTGCCGATATCTTCGGCAGCGCTTCTTCCAGTTAGTGGAGGGATTTTCGGAGGAAGTATCGAATTATTAAGGTATTCAATATTGAAGGAGTGTGATCAGGTGGAACAGGATCAGAAAATCGAGACCATCGCTTTAACGCCTTATCTGCGGGAACATCATCAGGAGCTGTCACAGTTTTATTTACCGGAAACACAAACCTCCTTTTCAGCTCTACCGGAACAGTCACTACAATACTGCCGGGAAGATGTGGACAGGCATCCTTTCGTTATATGGGCTGATGGTATCCCTGTTGGTTTTTTCGTTTTACACATTGGAGAAAACATTAGCCCTTTCACCAACAATAATAAAGCAATTTTACTCCGTGGATTTCTCGTTGATCAAAAGCACCAAGGCAAAAAGATTGCGAAGAAAGCCTTGCAAGTCCTTCCAGAATTCGCAAAGGGGATTTTTCCAAACAAAGATTCGATTATTCTTGCAGTGGACGCCATGAACGTGATAGCGAAAACTCTTTATGAGAAATCGGGATTTCAAGATACAGGAATTCAAAAAGAAGGAAGAAGCGGGTGGATGGAGATAATGGAATATAGATTATGAGATTGCATTTGATGGGTTGATTTGTGAAGGGTATTGCTTTCCTTCTGATTGGAAAAAAAGAAAAAGGAACCACACGTAAATACAGATTCATTCGATTACGAATTATTAAATAGGTAACAACTGATATATGCATAGGGCAATTAGACTTTTCGAAACAGGGAAGGTCTTTTTCTTTGTCCAATTTGTTACAAGCTTCATTAGGAAACTTGATGATTTAGGGGGTCGCTTTTAATAATACGGCTGCCTTATGGTACACTTTACTTAATGAAAATTTCGTTAATCGAGGTGTAGTCCTAATGAAAACAGTCGTAGTCGTAGGTGGAGGCATTACAGGTTTATCAACCATGTATTATTTACAAAAAGCAGCTAAAGCGGACAGTCTCTCCGTACGATTAATATTAATAGAAGGTAATGAGGAATTAGGTGGTAAAATCAGGACCGTGCATGACGGGCCATTTAAAATAGAAGCGGGTGCCGATTCGATTGTCGCCAGGAAACAAAATATAA
The DNA here is from genome assembly GCF_056402095.1 of Peribacillus sp. P4_C12. Classification (NCBI taxonomy): domain Bacteria; kingdom Bacillati; phylum Bacillota; class Bacilli; order Caryophanales; family Bacillaceae; genus Peribacillus; species Peribacillus sp. P4_C12. The sequence continues at coordinate 24,790 of NZ_JBFUIB010000014.1, read as the reverse complement.
AACCATTTCTTAAAGAATTGAACCTAGAGGATCAAGTGGTCTATAATGCTACAGGAAAATCATTTATCCATACGGATGGCGTGCTAAAGAAAATCCCGGAAGATGCCTTATTTGGAATTCCAATGAGCGTAGAGTCTCTGGCGGAGAGTGAACTTGTATCTGCACAAGGGAAGGTCGACGCCTTAAAGGATTTCTATACAAAAAATGAGACGTTTACGAAGAATGACTCAATCGGCTTATTTCTTGAAAGTTTCTTAGGTAAGGAATTGGTGCAAAAACAAATTTCACCTGTCCTATCGGGTGTTTATTCAGGGAAATTGAATGAATTGACCATTGCTAAAACACTGCCAGAGATGCTGGATTATAAAAATGAATATGGCAGCATCATACGCGGTCTATCTGAAAATAAGCAGAAATACCAGAGTAAGGGAAATAAGAAGTTCCTTTCATTTAAAAATGGCTTATCTGTATTGATTGACCGTATTGAGGAAAGTCTCGATATGGTAGAAATTTTAAAAGGGACCCAGGCGGAAAAAATAATAAAGAATGATGAAGGGTATATAATTTCATTGGCAAATGGTGAAATGCTAGAAACGGATTTCATCGTATTGAGTACGCCGCACACTATTGCCCAGAAACTATTGGGTGATCAGGAGCTGGATAAAGACTTCGCGGGCTTAATCAATAGCTCGATGATTAGCATTTATCTTGGGTTTGATATACCAGATAGCATGCTTCCTAATGATGGGACAGGTTTCATTGCTGGTGATAATAGTGATTTAATTTGTAACGCCTGTACGTGGACGAGCAGGAAATGGGGGCATACCTCTGAAAACAGTCAGCTTTTAGTAAGGCTCTTTTATAAAAGCTCAAGTCCAGACTATGATCGATTACAGTCCCTAACGAAACAGGAATTAATACAGGTGGCTTTAGGTGATATTAAAAATAGCTTGGGTATTTCCGGGACTCCTATAACTAGTGAAGTAACAAAATGGCATGAAGATATGCCGAATTACCATATAAAGCATCCTCACATTGTTCAATCGTTGGAGGCTAAAATCGCCGAGAATTATCCGAATGTTTTACTTGCTGGCTGTTCATACAATGGTGTCGGAATACCGGACTGTATTGCAGATGGGGAAAAGAAAGCACAAGAGATTTATGCGAAGTTGTAAAGGGGGACTGCCAGAGGGGCAGTCCCTTTTTTGTATCTGCTATCCTGGAAATTTCGTTTGAAGTTTCCTGCATTTCCTGTATAATAATATTCGTTAAATTAAACTTTAAGTTTACTATTTGTAAACCGATTGAGGGTAAAATTATGCAAATTGGAAAGAAAATAAAAAACCTTCGTTTGAAAAAGGGATTGACCCAAGAAGAGTTGGGAGAAAGAACTGATTTAAGCAAAGGGTATATTTCACAATTAGAAAGAGATTTGAGTTCGCCTTCAATTGAAACTTTCTTCAATATTTTAGAAGTACTAGGCTGTACCCCAAAGCAATTCTTCGATGAAGAGGAACAGGTCCAGAAAGTAGTTTATGAGGAAGAGGCACAAACATTTTTTATCGATGAGGAACGAGGCTATCAAATTCAGTGGCTTGTACCTGAATCGAATGAGAAGGAAATGGAACCAATTCGCCTGACTCTTCAGGAAAAAGGGGAATTCAAAAAATTCGAACCATCCTTGTCGGAAACATTCGGTTATGTATTAAGCGGAAGAGTTATTGTAAAGCTAGGTACACATACTTATCTCGTAAAAGCCGGGGAATCGATTTATTTTCATGCATCTGATGAACACCAAATCATCAATGATTTTGATGGTCCATCTGAGTTATTGCTTGTGGTGACGGAATCATATTTATAGAAACCAAAACATATGCTGCTGTTTGTTTAGGGTAAAAATAGATTATTAAGGTAATGGAAAGAGGGAAGTAGCTATGACAAACGAGAAGATTATACGCTTCGAACACGTTACAAAGCAATTTGATGATGATACCGTTGTTCTCGATAATGTTAGTTTTGAAGTTGAGAGGGGCAAGTTCTACACACTCTTAGGTCCTTCAGGCTGTGGCAAGACCACTATCCTTCGCTTGATTGCTGGATTTACGGAAGCTTCCAAGGGCGATATTTATTTTGAAGGAAAAAAAATCAATAATGTTCCAGCCAATAAACGACAAGTTAATACGGTTTTTCAAGATTATGCACTTTTTCCGCATTTAAATGTATTTGAAAATGTGGCATTCGGGCTCAGAATCAAAAAAATGAAAAATGCGGATGTAGAAATAAAGGTAAAGGAAGCTCTGAGCTTCGTAAATTTGGAGGGCTATGAAAAACGTGAAATCAGGGAAATGTCCGGCGGTCAGCGCCAACGGGTAGCGATTGCCCGAGCGATTGTTAATGAACCAGAAGTTATCCTTCTTGATGAACCGTTATCTGCCCTTGATTTGAAATTGCGTACAGAAATGCAATATGAATTACGTGAACTACAACAAAGGCTTGGAATCACCTTTATCTTCGTCACTCATGACCAAGAGGAAGCACTCGCGATGTCGGATGAAATCTTTGTTCTCAACAAAGGGAAAATTCAGCAAAGTGGGACGCCTACGGATATTTATGATGAGCCGCTGAATCGATTTGTTGCCGATTTCATTGGTGAGTCTAACATCGTAAAAGGAAAAATGATTGAAGATTATCTAGTGGAATTTGTCGGAAGGCAATTTGAATGCGTCGACCAAGGTTTGAATCGTAATGAAGCAGTGGATATTGTCATCCGTCCAGAAGATTTAGAGATTACTTCTGTTGATCGCGGGAAACTGCAGGTTCGAGTGGATTCTCAGCTATTTCGTGGTGTGCATTACGAAATCAGCTGCTATGACCATGATGGTAATGAATGGCTTGTCCAATCTACTAAAAAGGCGACAGTTGGAGACGAAATTGGACTGTATTTCGATCCTGAAGCAATTCATGTCATGAGGTTAGGTGAAACAGAGGAAGAATTCGATAAGCGTCTAGAAGCGTATCATGATGGGGAAAGTCATGCAGAATAAAATGTCCCGTAATATTTACTTCATTCCTTATGTCCTATGGATTGCTCTATTTGTTATTGCGCCTATTCTGCTCATCCTTTATTATTCTTTTTTTGATATCGAAGGAAATCTATCATTGATTAACTATCAAAAATTCTTTACACCCGTTTATTTAAAAATGACTTTGAGCTCATTTTGGTATGCTTTTTTAATTACAGGAATATCGCTGTTAGTGGCCTATCCGACTGCTTACTTGTTGACAAAAACCAAACATAAGCAGTTGTGGCTGTTATTGATCATCGTACCTTCTTGGATTAATTTACTCTTAAAAGCTTATGCCTTCATCGGTATTTTTGGCACATATGGTGTGGCGAATGGTTTTCTAGAAGCGATAGGAATTGGGAAGCAGCAAATTCTCTTTACAGATTTCAGTTTCATATTCGTTTCGGTTTATATATTTATCCCGTTCATGATCTTACCGATATTCAATGCACTGGACGAAATGAATCCAACACTTTTAGATGCAGCGAATGACTTAGGAGCGTCCCGATGGATGACATTCCGCCGCGTGATTTTCCCGTTAACAATCGATGGTGTTAAGACGGGGTGCCAGGTCGTTTTCATCCCAGCACTTTCATTGTTCATGCTGACAAGGTTGATTGCCGGTAATCGTGTCATTACCCTTGGTACGGCAATCGAGCAGCATTTTCTCGTGACACAGGATTGGGGAATGGGTTCCACAATTGCTGTCTTTTTGATTATTATAATGTTCCTGATTATGTTTGTAACGGGTAACCGAAAGCAGGGTGTGTAAAATGAGTAATAAATTATCACCTTTATCAAAAGCGTTTCTCGTTTTGATTTTTCTCGTTCTCTATGCACCGATTTTCTTTTTAGTATTTTACTCGTTTAACAGCGGTGGTACGATGTATGACTTTAAAGGGTTTACCTTTGAATGGTATAAGGAGCTGTTCCAAGATACAAGGTTGTTGATCATTGTATTAAATACACTTGTGATTGCTTTATTATCTGCACTAATCGCTACGATCATTGGCGTGATTGGAGCAATTGGAATCCGGTCCTTTACGAGYAGTAAAGCAAAAAATACTTTATTGTCTCTGAATAACGTATTGATCGTCAGCCCAGATGTGATTATTGGTGCCTCCTTCCTGATTCTTTTCACAATGGCCGGAATCAAGCTCGGGTTTTACTCCGTACTGTTGTCACACATCGCCTTCAGTATTCCAATTGTTGTTCTACTCGTGCTTCCAAAACTTCAGGAGATGAGTCCGACCTTAATCGATGCTGCCCGTGATTTAGGGGCAAGTCGGTGGGATGTATTGACGAAGGTTATCTTGCCTTACATTTTACCAGGTATCTTTGCTGGGTTTTTTATGGCTTTGACTTATTCACTCGATGATTTTGCGGTTACATTTTTTGTGACCGGTAACGGATTCTCCACCCTTTCCGTGGAAATCTATTCATTGGCGCGCCGTGGAATTTCATTAAATATTAATGCGTTATCGACATTGCTGTTCGCAGTAACACTTCTGTTGGTTGTCGTTTATTATTTTATTACTCAACGAGTCAGGCAGACGGGAATGGGGGGGAGACGATGAAAAAGCTCGTCCAAATGTTCTTAGTCATTTCTGTCGTATCTGCCCTGCTTTTATATGCGATTTCAAGATTGAATACATCGCAGGGTTTTACGAGCAGCTATACGCTTACCATCTATAATTGGGGCGATTACATCGATTCTGATTTAATCGACCGTTTTGAAGAAGAAACAGGCATCAAGGTCATATATGAGACGTTCGATTCTAATGAAGCAATGATGACCAAAATCGAACAGGGCGGTACGACTTATGATATCGCTATCCCGTCCGAATATATGATTGATAAAATGCGTGAAGAAGATTTACTTGTTCCCTTGGATCATTCAAAGCTTCCTAATTTGAAAAATATCGACGAGCGATTTATCAACCTGCCGTTCGATCCAGAAAATAAATTTTCCGTTCCTTACTTCTGGGGAACTGTTGGTATAGTTTATAATTCTAAGATGCTTGGTGGTAAAGAGATTACAGCCTGGGCAGATTTATGGGATAATGATTTGAAAAATGAAATCCTCTTAACAGATGGTGCCCGAGAAGTAATGGGTATGGGCCTGAACTCTTTGAATTATTCTCTGAATGATACGAATGAAGAACATCTTCAAGAGGCAAAAGCCAAACTAGATACACTCACTCCGAACATTAAAGCAATTGTAGGGGATGAAAGCCGCATGCTATTGGAAGCACAGGAGGCGGCGATTGGTCTGGTTTGGTCTGGAGTAGCTTCTGAAATTATGGCTGAAAATGAAGATCTTGAATATGTGGTGCCAGAAGAGGGGTCCAATTTATGGTTCGATAATATGGTTATACCGAAAACGACCAAAAATGTGGACGCGGCTCATCAGTTTATCAATTTCATGCTGGATCCAGAAGTAGCGGCACAAAATGCTGAATATGTTAGCTACTCAACTCCTAATAAAGAAGCGTTGAAATATATGCCGGAAGAAGTAGTGAAGGATGAACGTTTTTATCCATCACCAGAATTAACAGAGAAACTGGAAGTGTACGAAAACCTTGGGAAGAAAAACTTAGCCCGTTACAATGAACTCTTTTTGGAATTCAAAATGCATCGTAAATAACACAAAAAAAGCATGGTGTAAGAGGAATCCTCTTCTTACACCATGCTTTTTCGTTTCTAAGTTTGTGACAAGTTCTAATGGGGTTTTCGTGCTAAACATAGAAAAGTACATCATCACTCTGTTAACATCACTCAAAAGTTCAGTATTATGATATAACTTATCATCTTTGGAATAACGAATCTTTATTGAACTGGTCAGAGGGTAGACGATCAGCCTTTAGTAAAAGTACTCTAAAATATAAGTTGAGAGGTAAGTATGTTAGTATAATGACAGGATATGGTGCATATAGCAGTGGGAGTAAAATCTTAAGGATTTATTAATATTTCCAAGCTATTATAATAGAAAAATTAAGGAGAGTATTCATGAAACTATTAAGAAGCAAGAAGGCATATATTTGGGCAGGAAGCGGTTTAATCATTGCCGGTATCATGGTATTTGCGATGATTTCGTCTACAGATAAGACAATGGCGAGCGTGGATGGAGAGAAAATCAATAAGGATGAGCTTTATGACGCGCTTGTTGAGGGGTATGGAGCAGATACATTAAACTTATTAATTACAAATAAATTGGTTGCATTGGAAGCGGAAAAAGAGGGAATTAAAATTAAGGATGAAGAAATCCAGAAAGAGATCGATACTCTGGTAGAATCCTATGGTGATGAAAAAGCGTTCAAAGAACAATTGGAAGCAAGCGGTTCTTCCATGGATGCCTTGAAAAAAGACATCGTGGTTTATCTTCAAACGAAAAAATTGATTGAACCGAGAATTACCGTGACAGATGATGAAATCAGCACGTATTTTGAAGATAATAAAGATACCTTTGCTCAAGCAGAACAAGTGGAAGCTAGTCATATTTTAGTTGATGACGAAAAAACGGCTAAGAAAGTTGCGAAAGAAATTGCAGAAGGTGGCGATTTTGCTAAATTGGCAGCTGAATATTCTACTGATACAGAAACGGCAGAAAAGGGTGGAAGCTTAGGATACTTTGGTAAAGGTGATATGGTGAAGGAATTTGAAGACGTTGCCTTTGATCTTGATATAGATAAAGTCAGTGATCCAGTTAAATCCGATTATGGGTACCATATCATAAAAGTAACCGGTAAGAAGGAAGCGAAAAAAGCTAATTTAGAAGACAGTAAAAAAGAAATTAAAGAAACGCTTCTTTCTGAAAGATTACAAGAGGAATATTCTGTTTGGTTAGCTGAAGTAAAAGAAGATCATGAGATAACGAATAAATTAGAAGGTACTGAATAAGGGGTGAAAAGGATGATTCCAAATCGAATAACATCCACTTTGGACCATCTTTTTTATAACACTATCCATTGTATTTAGTAATCTTTTTGAAAATATGATCATTGAAGAGGATAGGACCATATTTAGAAAAAAGGAGCAGAGGCGTAATGTCCTCTTCTCCTTTTTTATTTGTTAGAAGTTAGATGAAATGGACTTTTCATTAGAGAGTTCTGATTTTGTAACTAGTTCATCACTTTCTTTTTCTCCTTTTTTATTGTCATCTTTTAATGACTGAGCAGGGGTTTCTTTCAATTGTTTTCCCGCCACTACAGCTTTGGAGCTGATGCCTTTTAATTCACTTGTTGCTTCTTTAACGTCAGATACCATCTGTTCCTTCACTTCGTCTGGATTTTCCTTAACTTGTTCAATCATATTCACGGAGTTGTCTTTTAAAAGGATTGCCGATCTTTTAACTTTATTCCTTTTGTTAGAGTCAAGTAAGGTTAAAGCACCACCTACAAGTCCGCCTATAAGAATACCTTTTAACAGTTTGCTATTCGTTTCAGTTTCAATAGTTGGTTGTGTCATCTATATTTCCTCCTCTAAGAATAGTAGATTGATTGCTTATTAGGGTTTTCCCTTATTTACCATAGCTTAAACTTGTATAATAAAAACAAGGAATAAAAGGGAGTACCTCTAAAATTAAAAGAAGGCATCCGTATGGATGCCTTCTTTTAATTTTGCATATGGAACTAACGAAACAAAAAACTTATGTATTCTTTTTGGGTAAAAGGATTCACAATTGGGGAATCCTTTTTTTATATTTCGCGATTAGTTTTTGATTGTGTTCATCTGCCCCTTCGATATTCCCACTCAGGAAAACGGGAGGGGTCACCCCTGATTTAATAATGGTCTCAATGACTTGGGTGAAAATCATATTTAGAAGGACAGCTCCAATTACAGTCGATCCAGATCCAAATGATATACTGTTTGATTTCAGTAATGTATCACCTTTGGAAATATGATTGTCTATGACTAAATCAACGACATCGTGGAGATAAAGTTTCTGTTTATGCCGTGAAGAACAACTGTTAGCATACTCAGGTGAAGTCAATCCAATAACAAAGGCGCCTTTTTCTTTTGCGATTGTAGCAACATCGATGGGAACGGGATTCACACCAGAGGATGAAATGACGATACAGACATCACCAGGACGGATATCCTCATCATTCATGAATTTCTCTGATAGGCCATTTTGTCTTTCAAGTTGCGATGACCTTGATGCTCCCTTAAAAAGCATCAAATCTTCAACGAAAATAGGACGAATGGCTGCTAACCCTCCTGAGCGGTAGAATACCTCTTCTGTCAATATATGAGAGTGTCCGCTTCCGAACAAATGGATGATTCCATCTGACATTACTGCTTTTGAGATGTGTTCCACAGATTCCTTAATCGAAAGATTTTCCTGTTCTACCACAGTTGAGAGTAAATCCTGCACTGCTTCAAAATATGAGTTCATATGTGACACCCTCCGATTACCTTTAGCATTAAAAGATTATAGTGATGAATTTGTCCTTACTTGCATATCAGGTAAAAATATTCAAATTATCTAGTAATGTTGATTGTAAACTTATACCTGTCTGCACGATAAGCTGATTTAACATATTCTAGGGGGGTTCCATCTTGTAAAAACGTATTCCTTTGAATGAATAAAATGGGCGAATGTTTAGGAATCGCTAAATGGGTAATTTCTGTATCTGAAGCAATCGCTGATTCTAATGTTTGCGTAGCATAGTCGATTTTAAGTTTAGCGTAATTTTCTATATATTGGTAAAGGGACAGGTTGATAATTTCTTCAGTTAATCCCTTAATTAAATTCGCAGACATATACATCGTTTCGAGTGCCATTGGAACGTCATCGGCCAAGCGTATCCGCTTTATTTCATAAACAGGAGCATAAGTGGAAATGTGCAGTTCATTAGCAATTTTTTTATTTGCCGGAATGATTTCGAAGCTCAGCAATTTACTGCTTGGGTTTAACCCTCGGGCTTTCATATCCTCTGTAAAGCTAGTCAGTCCATTAAGCTGCTGCTCCAGCTTCTTATCAGCTACAAAGGTTCCTCTGCCTTTCTGACGATATAGGTATCCATCATTAACTAGGTTATTTATGGCTTGACGGACAGTCATTCGGCTAATTTCGAATTGTTCTGCATATTCACGTTCAGATGGAAGGGCATTGTGCGCTTGGAACTCACCACTTTCTATTTGTCTTTTTATTTGTTCTTCGATTTGAAAATAAATTGGAAGAGGTGAGTTTTTATCAATCATTGATTTTCGCTCCTTTAGGGTATTAACACTCCAGATAACGCTTTTTGGTCTGCGATAATTGTAACATTATTATGTTTTTTAAGAATAGATGCAGGAAATTCCTCTGTTATTTCCCCGTGTATTAATTTCTTCAAGGTTTCAGCTTTCTCTTCTCCTGATATTAGTAGCAGAATTTCTTTACTTTTCATTATTGTGGCAATACCCATCGTAATTGCATGTGTGGGTACTTCGTCGATGGAGTCGAAATAGCGTGCGTTCGCTTGTCGAGTTGATTCCTCAAGTGCAACTACATGTGTACCAGACGAGAAAGAAGTTCCTGGTTCATTAAAACCAATATGACCATTTTGTCCAATTCCAAGTATTTGAAGGTCAATTCCACCCAATGTTTCAATCATTTTGTCAAAACGAGTACATTCCTTGTCCAGATTATCGGCTGCACCATTTGGGAGATAAGTTTGTTCTTTATTTATATTAATATGAGCAAATAATGACTGGTCCATATAATAATGATAACTGTTTGGATCATTTGAATCTAAGCCGATATACTCATCAAGATTAAATGATGTTACGTTTTCATAAGAAGTATTATTTTGCATGTGATCTTCAATTAGCGCATCGTACGTCCCTTTTGGCGTCCCGCCTGTTGCAAGACCGAGCTTGATTTTCGAATTCTCTTTAACTTTTCGAATGACTATATTTGCAGCTGACTGACTCATTTCTTTGTAATCCTGCACTTTAATAATATTCATTATACATTCTCCTTTTTAAATGCTAATTTACCTCTGCAGAACGTCATTTCAACATCCAATTTTTCATTTAATATTACAAGATCAGCATCTTTTCCAACCTGTATACTACCTTTTCGATCAAAAATCCGAAGCTGTTTGGCAGGATTTTCTGCCGTCATTTTAATAATGTCAGTCATGGAACAACCTGTATATTGCAAGGTGTTCTTAATGGCATCGTTCATTTTCAATATACTGCCTGCGAGTGTTCCATTTGATAGGGTTGCTGTCGTTTCGTTAACATACACGGGCTGGCCGCCTAAATCATAGGTACCCTTTTCAAGCCATTTGGCACGAAGCGAGTCCGTTATCAAGATCATCCGGTCACTGGTAATTTGGCTATAAGCTAACTTCACCATTTCCGGTCGGCAGTGAATGCCATCAGCAATAAGTTCAACAAACAGCTCGTCTCTAAGATAAGCAGCACCTAATACACCAGGCTCCCGGTGATGAAGACCCCGCATCCCATTATAAAGATGCGTGACGTGAGTAGTCCCTGCAGAAATCGCTTCACCTATTTGGTCATACGTTGCATCTGAATGTCCAATGGAAGCGACGACGCATGTATCCTTTAAGTGAGCTGCAAGATCTAATCCGTTTTGTTGTTCAGGTGCAAGCGTTACAAGCTTGATCTGATTTTGGGCAATTTCCTGCCATCTTTTAAATAGAGGAACATCAGGATCAACGATGTACTCTTCAGGCTGTGCTCCCTTACGTGCTGGTGAAATGAAAGGACCTTCTAAATGAATCCCAACTATTTCAGCGTGATCCTGTGTTTGATTTCCGATATAATTACCCGCATTAAGAAGTGCTGATTCAATGGCATCTGTCGATTGAGTCATTGTAGTGGCCAGAAAGCTGGTGGTTCCTTCTTTTGGAAGAGTTTCTGCCATTGTAGATAAAGCTTTATATGTGGCGTCCATTGCATCAGCATTAGATGCCCCGTGAATATGAATATCGATGGCACCTGGAATTACCTGATAATCCGGTGAAAGTGTAATTACTTTAGCATCATCGTCATGTTTGTATTGGTTGGCTGGACCTACTTCGGCAATTTTTCCGTCGACGACTTTAATGTACCCATTTTTGTATGTTTCCTTTTCGCTATAAACTATTAGATTATTAATAATGAATGTTTTCATACATAATCTCCTTTATGAAAGTAAAACTTAATGAATGAGTCATAAATTGGTCTCATATATTTTGCCCTCATTTTATCGCTTTTATTATAAGTTGTCTAGACCAGTTATGGAGTATCGGAAATAAAAATGATATTTTTGCTTTATTTTCGATGAATGTAGTATATTTTTCAAATAAATTGGTATAGACATCTATATATTTTCTATGCTAGTATAGTCCAAAGAAAAGTTATTATATTGACAAAATGAAAACGCTTTATACGTCTTGTCGTTCTGCTGAATCAAAAGAAGTTAGGAACAAGGGAGATGAGTTCGATGTTAAATTTTTTACAAAAGATTGGGAAAGCTTTGATGTTACCGATCGCTGTTTTGCCTGCAGCGGCTTTATTGCTTCGCCTAGGTCAACCGGATTTACTTGATATTGCATTTATAGCTGCCGCAGGAAAAGCGATTTTTGATAATCTTGCCATACTGTTCGCTCTAGGTATAGCGATAGGATTATCTAAAGACGGAAGCGGTGCAGCGGCATTAGCTGGTCTTGTTGGTTACTTTGTTTTAACGAATGGTACACAAGCAATTAATAAAGATATCGACATGGCTGTTTTAGGTGGGATTATATCAGGTATAGTTGCTGCCTTCCTATATAATAGATACTCAGAAATAAGACTCCCTGAATGGCTTGGATTCTTTTCAGGGAAACGATTTGTTCCGATTATTACATCGTTAGCGATGATAATACTGGCAGGAATATTTGGTTTTGTATGGCCGCCAATTCAAGATGTAATCAATAACGTTGGAGACTGGATTACAGGTGCAGGAGCTTTAGGTGCTGGTGTATTTGGCGTATTGAATCGCTTATTGCTTCCAGTAGGTTTGCATCACGTCTTGAATAGTATGGTATGGTTTGTTTTTGGTGAATACAATGGAGCAACTGGTGATATAAACCGTTTCTTCGCAGGTGATCCAACTGCTGGGCCATTTATGACAGGATTTTTCCCTATCATGATGTTCGGTTTACCAGCAGCAGCATTAGCGATGATTGCAGCTGCTAAGAAAGAGAAACGTAAATTAGTAACGGGGATGCTGGTTGGTTTAGCTTTCACTTCTTTCTTAACAGGAATCACTGAACCAATTGAATTTCTGTTTATGTTCATTGCTCCAGTATTATATGTAATACATGCCATTTTAACTGGGATCTCATTAGCTCTCGCTGTTCTATTGGATATCCATCATGGTTTTGGATTCTCGGCAGGAGCCATTGATTATTTCTTGAACTTTGGTATTGCTCAAAAACCACTATGGTTAATACCGATTGGATTAGTTTACGCTGCAATTTACTTTGTGATTTTCTATTTTGTTATAAAAATTATGGATTTAAAAACACCTGGTCGTGAAGATGATGAGGAAGAAGCAGAAGAAGATACTGTTGTGAAAACAGGGGATAAATATGCCGATATGGGGTCACTTTTCATTCAAGACCTTGGCGGTAAAGAAAACATTAAAGTTATAGATAATTGTGCAACACGGTTACGTTTAGAGGTTGGCAATTCAGATAATGTGAATGAAGTAGCATTAAAAAGACATGGTGCACGTGGCGTGATGAAGTTAAATAAATCAAGTGTTCAGGTCATTGTTGGAACAAATGTAGAATTTGTTGCCAATGCGATGAAACAACTTGTAAAGAATGATGCTTATCCAAGCCAAGTTAAAACAAATCCATCAGCACAAGTAATGGCTGAAACAGTAGAAGAAAACCAAGCTTTAGGTGTAAATGATTTTGTTCTACCGTTAGAAGGTAATGTTTTGCCGTTAGACCAAGTTCCTGATCAAGTGTTTGCTATGAAAATGATGGGTGACGGCTTCGCTATTGAGCCGGTAAATGGGACACTCGTATCACCAATTGATGGGGAAGTGTTCAGTATCTTCCCAACAAAGCATGCATTGGGATTGAAAATGAATAATGGTCTGGAAATTCTGATCCATGTTGGTTTAGATACAGTTAAATTAAATGGAGAAGGCTTTACATCTCTTGTACAAGAAGGTCAAAAGATAACAAAAGGAACGCCTCTTTTGGAAGTTGACCTAGATTTCATACAAAGAAATGCTCCGTCTACTGTCACTCCTATTATATTCACTAACTTACCTGAAGGAACGGCAGTGAAATTACAGAAGACAGGGTTCCAGAAACAAAATACAGCAGACATCATTCGGTTGGAAAAACTTTAAATAGCAGTAAAAAAGAAGGCGTCCAATAGGACGCCTTCTTTTAAATTAAACCAAAACCAGTTCCTGAGGTGAAGCATCAACAATATTTTGAACTTCCGTCCCTTCAAGCGTTTCTTTTTTCAGTAGCTCTTCGACCAGCTCTTCATACTGCGGGCGATTTGAATCGAGCAATTTTTCCGTTTCCTGAATCGCTTTTGTGAACAGTTCCTGCATTTTTTGTTCTTTCTCGCCTTTATTAAATGTTAGGGTAAATCCATCTTGGAGCATTCCGGTATCGACCATTTGCTCAAGCAGATGTTTCGCCTGTTGTACGTCGCCGCCTACACCGATGCTGTGTTCCCCTAAATACATTCTTTCTGCAACGCCACCTGCTAAAATCATTTTGACTTGATCAAGTAATTCACTTGCTGTAGATAAATGAAGTTCTTTCGGAATCGGTGCTACATATCCAAGAGCTTCACCACGTGGTATGATGGTAGCTTTTCGAACAGAGCCAGGTTTGGTTAGGGCTGCAATCAAAGCATGTCCACTTTCATGGATGGCCACGCGGCGTTTAGTATCTACATCATTCAAGGTACGTGATGTGGCACCAAGAATTGTACGGTCAATGGCATAATCGAGATCTTGTTTGCGAATCATTTCCTGTTCATTTCTGAGAGCATGACGGGAAGCAGTATCAAATAGAGACCTTAAATCTGCCCCGGAGAAACCTGATGTGCTTTCAGCCAGTTCATCCAAGGAAGCAAGTACATCTGTTGCGAGTCGCTTTCCTTTAGTATGGATAGCAATGATTTCTTTTCTTCCCTGTGTATCTGGAAGTGGTACTTGAAAGGAGAAATCAATTCTACCAGGGCGAAGAAATGCCTCATCGAGCATATCTTTCCGGTTTGTTGCGGCAATAAATAAAATGCCTTCATTTGGATGGCCTCCATCCAATTGGACAAGTAGTTCAGTCAGCGTTTTTTCGCCTTCTTCTCCGCCATGAGCTTTCCGTTTACCCGCTAATGCGTCTACTTCGTCAATGAAAATGACAGCTGGTGATTGCTTACGTGCATTTTGAAAAAGACTACGGACACGGGCTGCTCCAACACCGACAAACATTTCGTTGAAGGCCGAACCGCTTGTTGAGAAGAAGTTGGCACCCAATTCTTTTGCAATTGCCTGTGCAAGAAGCGTTTTCCCAGTTCCTGGGGGGCCGTATAATAAAATGCCTTGAGGAGGCTTAATTCCAATTTTAGCTGAACGTTCTGGTTCTTTTAGAGTAGTTAGGGTTTGCAGGATTTCTTGTTTGATTTCGGTTTGCAAACCGCCTACATCCTCCAAAGTTATCTCGGGCAAAGCTCTAGGAGCAGAAATGCTTTGTTTCTTGCTGCCAATAAGTAATCCACCTTTTGACCTTTTCTGTATTATAACAATGGTTGTGACTAATGCTGCCATCAATCCACCTAAAATCCATAATGCTGACTTATTAGTTGATGAGAATGAATATTGAACATTATAAGTTTCGACTAGTTTATTGATCATTTGACTGTTGGGGGGAATATTAGAAACATATTCTCCATCTGGTGTAGTGATGTGAAGGGTACCGTTTCGTTTCTCTTCTATTGAGACAAGGGCCCCATTTTGAGCTTTAATTGTCTTTTCAACAGAAGAAAAGGGAATAACCATTTCCTTTGATTGAGTTACAACATACCAACTAATTCCACCTATTATCACAATGAAAGCCGTTAAGAACGGCAGCAACTTCGAGACAAATTTAGAATTCGAGTTCAAATTTTCATCTCCTTTAAGGATATATATTCAGTATAGAATATTTAAACGTGTATTCTATAGGTCTTTAGTCCTTGAAATCTAGGTAAATAATGTAAAGGTACGAAATACCAATAACTTAGGGATGAGTACTAGTCTATTTTCAACCTGCATATTAGACTTTTTAAAAATGAAATGCTAAAGTGAAATGGTCTAAGTCATGAAAAAATAAAAAGGTAGAAGAGTGTGAAGTTCTATGAGTAAATTTATAAAAGACTATTTGATTACAATGAAGGATATCGTCAGAGAAGGAGATCCAATTCTGCGCCAGGTAACGGATGAAGTTAGCCTGCCGATTTCAGATGAAGATCGTGAAACTCTGGAGTGCATGATGCAATATTTGAAAAATAGCCAAGACCCAAAACTTCAAAAGAAATACAATTTGCGTGAAGGTGTTGGTTTGTCGGCAAATCAGATTGGCTTGAATAAACGCATGTTTGTTATGTATTTTCCGGATGAAAAAGGGAAGCTGATTGAATATGCCGTTGTGAACCCGAAAATAATCAGCCATTCAGCTACGATGATTTATTTACCGCAAAGTGAAGGCTGTCTTTCTGTTGACCGTGATATAAAAGGCTATGTACCTCGTTATGAACGGGTTAAAATTAAAGCATTGGATAGCAAAGGTGAGCAAATCGAGATGCGGCTGAAGGGCTTTGCTGCTATCGTGTTTCAACATGAGCTAGATCATTTAAACGGGATGATGTTTTATGACCGTATCAATATCGAGAACCCTTTCAAGCTTCCAGAAAATGTAGAAGTGAAAAGCTTGTAATACCAAAGAGGCAAAGCGCCAATGCTTTGCCTTTTTACATGTTTAAGATTGTGGAAGAGCTCTCCCTGCCATATGCTTCTGTAAATCACTGAATATGGCCATACTCATTTGTTGGTATCCTTTGGAAGTGAGGTGGATGCCATCATCGCTAATTAAGTGGTTCAAGTCGCCAGCGGATTTAATGTAGGAACGCACATCAATCAGTGGCACCTTAAGTTCTTCAGCGAGGTTTTTCAATTGGCGGTTATACATTCCATGCCAATGTTCAATTCCGCCGACTTGGGACACAAAATGCCCGATTGAAGGCCCGAACCTTTCAGCAATAGACCGGTAATACCTAGCTGGATCTAGTGGTGGGAGGGTTAAAAGAAAAGGTGTGACATGCTTGTCCTGAACCTGTTTGACAAGATGAGTAATATTTTCTAGGTACCGTTCGATGGGAACAATTGGCTCATGATCACCTTCTGGATTTTTGGCGACTTCATCCCAATGGAAGTTACAGTCGTTTCCACCAACCTCTATTAATACAATATCAGGATTTTCTGACATGACATCTTTATCGATCCGGCTAACAAGCAGGTCGGAGTTGTCATTGAAAACCCCTTTATTCAATACTTCAACGAATGGCAACGATTCTGTAAGCTTAGCTAAAGAGTTCGGATAATTGTCTTTAATAATGCGAAGCCGACCTTTAACATAAGAAATACCTCTGGTTAAACTATCCCCAAAACATACAATCTTCAAATTTCTCACCTCGGTATGTGACTGTGTTACTTATTATTTTAGTAGTAGAATAGTTTTTCAGCAAACTTTACTTTCTATTCAAATAGAGGAGAGGTATTTTATTGAAATAGTACCCGCTTTTCCTTAATAAAAACTTAAAAAAGCGCTGAAGGCCCTGCGCTTTTTTAGTCTATTGTAACGATTCCTCTTTTGGAGGCGTTTCTACTCTTGTTTTTCCCATAAAGAAAACCGTGATTGCAGCAAGACCGATTGGGATGAGGGCCAAAGTGAATATTAAGGAAATTGAATCAGACATTGCATGAACAATTTTATCTAGGATAAAGTCCGGAATCTGGGCACGTGCATCTGATTGGAAGAGCTGACGAGGGTCTTCCATTAGTACAGATGTGTCCGGTCCTCCCTGCATCCCTTTAAATGCGTCTGTCATTTTACTTGTGAATACATTATTCTGTATCGCTCCATAAATCGTAACACCGAGTGTCATCCCAAAAGAACGTAGGAATGAGTTTGTAGAGTTGGCCGATCCGCGAAATCTTGGTTCCAAATTATGAATCGAAGCAATAGGCAAAAGAGAGAACGAAAAGCCCATGCCGAAGCCAGTCAGAATCATGTAAAGTGTTAGTAAAGTTCTGCTGGTATCAGGGGTAATTGTCCCTAACAGAAGCATTCCTGCAAAATAGCAGACGACAGAAATTGTCATCAAGTTGCGGAAGCTGGTCTTTGTATTGAATATCCCACCAATTGCACTACCAACGACGGAACCAAGCATCATGGGAGTAAGAATCAACCCGGCATTTGTTGCAGATCCCCCGTAAACAGCTTGGACGAAAATTGGTATATAGACAGTTAAAATAATAAATGTACCACCATATAGGATGGCCAAGATTTGAGAGGTTGCAAACAACCGTCTTTTAAATAACCATAATGAAATGATAGGATCTTTTGCTCTTTTTTCGAAAAAGAAAAAAGAAATGAAGAAAACTAAAAAGCTTGCAAACAGACCTATGATAGGAAATGAATCCCAACCATACTCTCCGCCCAGTTCGAGGGCAAACATTAAGCTAATAACGGCAATAACGAGTGTTGCTGCCCCACCCCAATCAATTTTTTGTTCTTGGGTATTGGCTGACTCTTTGTAATATCGCATGATGAAAAATAAAGAAATGATTCCGATTGGAACATTGACATAGAAAATCCAGTTCCAGCTAGAATACTCTGTAATATAAGCACCTAAAAGCGGGCCCAATACACTTGAAGCTCCAAATACAGCTCCGAAAAGCCCAGTTAATTTTCCGCGTTTCTCAGGTGGGAAAATATCGAATATGATTGTAAAAGCAATTGGCATTAAAGCGCCGCCGCCAATCCCCTGGATTGCCCGAAAAATACTTAACTGGACTATGCTTTGAGCCATACCACATAATGCAGAGCCGATTAGAAAGACTACGAGGCCAAAAATAAAAAACCTCTTCCGTCCATACATGTCGGAAAGCTTACCAAAAATCGGCATGCTTGCCATTGTGGCGACCATATAAGCAGATGTCACCCAGACAAACTTATCGAAACCGCCTAAATCTGAAACGATCGTTCCCATGGCAGTCGCAACAATCGTATTATCCATTGCTGACATCAAGATACCTAATAATAAACCGGCAACAATGAATTTTTGGTTTTTTTGTTCTTTCATTTATTTTCCTCCTTAGTGCATACTAATATTTCATAATTTTATTTACATAAATGAATGATAACCATTAAGATAAAATAAAATCATTTATCTTGATTTTCAAGATAAATTTAAGTGTAAGAGGGATGGTATTTTATGTCAAGCGATAATATGGTGAATGCAGATTTGTTAGAGAAGTTAACGCATAGTCTGAAAAGATATGGAATGAGATCGGTTTTATTTCAACAAAACATGGCCCAAAAAATAGGAGTTACCCATACGGACTTAAAGACTGCTGAGATATTGAATGAAACAGGACCGATAACCGCCGGTGAACTATCGAAAATTACGGGGTTGAGCACGGGCTCGGTAACGGCGCTAATCGATCGTCTTGAAAAATCTTGCTATGTAAAAAGGGAACGAGATCAATTGGATGGAAGGCGGGTAATGATTGTCCCAATGCCCGCAAGACAAGAACAGATCAAATCGCATTATCAATCACTCTCTACGGCTACCAAAAATCTATGTTCCACTTATAATGAGCAAGAGCTTACATTTATCCTTCAATTTGTGGAGGATATCTCAGAAATTATGGAAAAGGAAAATGACAAGTTAATGAGTGAACGGGAAGGGTGGCTGAAATAAAGGCTACTCTTTTTACTTTTAAAGATATGAGGAGTGTGAAGTAGGCGTTTTTCCCTTTTTAATGAGAAAGAAAAACGTTAGAGATATAACAAATTCTTCCACAACATATGAAAAATGTCTCGTTTTCAACAAAATTTATATTGATAATGATTTTCATTGTCTGCTAATATGAATCTAGAATTCATTTAAAAGGGAGATTCATATATGAAGAAAACAAAGGCATCATTAGCAGTCTTACTATCTACTAGCCTACTATTTGGCTGTTCACAGGAAAAGGAAGAAGTAAAGCCGGCAGACAAGAATGCCAAAGAAACGAGTGCAAGTGCGAGTGCTTTAGATGATGTATCTAGCGAATATCGGGAATATGCGATTGGTGAAATAGAGGAGTTTGTAAAAGCGACTGAAGAGTTTACGACAGCTGTAACGTCAGGTGATATTGAAAAAGCGAAGGAAGTATACGCACCAGCCCGTATGCATTATGAGAGAGCTGAACCAATTGCAGAAGTATTTGGCGATCTTGATCCCAAAATTGATGCCCGTAAAGGGGACGTTAAAGATGAAGAGTGGGGCGGATACCACCGGATTGAAATGGGTTTATGGGAAGAAAACACAACAAAAGGTTATGAAGAGTATGCAAATCAATTGATGAGTGATGTCAATTTGCTTCGTGCCAAAGTTGAAACTGTTGAGGTCACACCGGATTTATTAATCACAGGTGCGGTTGATTTATTAAATGAAGTTTCTACGAGTAAGGTAACTGGAGAAGAGGATCGATACTCTCATACAGATTTATATGACTTTGTTGCAAATGTAGAAGGTGCCGAAAAAATCTACGAACTTCTTACACCAGCTCTTAAAGAAAAAGACGAAAAGCTTGTAACGGAAATCCAACAACGTTTTGACGATGTATACAGCTTGCTTGAGAAGCATAAAGAAGGTAATGGCTATACCTCTTATACGGATTTAAAAGAATCTGAGGTTAAAGAGCTAAGCCAAGCCATTGATGCATTAGCTGAACCACTTTCGCAAATAGGGATTGTAACGGAGGAATCATAATTGAAAGAAAACACGCCAAATGACGAAACTTCGCTTTTTACTAAAAAAGTAAGTCGTCGCAATATGTTGAAAACAGCAGGAGTTGGTGGGGTCGGAGTCGTAATAGGAGCCTCTGGATTTGGTGGGCTTTTGAATCTATCTGATTCGAAGGCAAATGGACAAACTAATGATGTTGTTCCATTTTATGGGGCGAATCAAGCGGGCATTACTACTGAAGCTCAGGATAWCCTTTATTTTGCAGCACTGGAAGTTACGACAGATAATAAATCTGACCTAATCCAGCTATTTAAGGACTGGACAGAAGCAGCGGCTCAGATGACAGCGGGAAAATTGGTAGGTGAAGCTTCTCTAAATACTAGTATGCCTCCAAAAGATACTGGGGAAGCAAAAGAATTGTCACCTTCTAATTTGACGATTACTTTTGGAGTGGGTCCTACCCTATTTACGAAGAATGGTAAAGATCGGTTTGGTTTGAAATCGAAAAAGCCTGCTGAATTAAAGGATCTGCCCAAATTCCCTTTAGATGCGTTAGAAGATTCTTGGAGTGGTGGAGATATTTGTATTCAAGCATGTGCAGATGATCTTCAGGTTGCTTTTCATGCCGTTAGGAACTTAGTGAGAATCGGGAGAGGGAAAACGATTATTCATTGGGCCCAAACAGGTTTCCAACGTACTAAACAAGCCGATTCTCAAAAAACAACACCGCGTAACTTATTCGGGTTTAAGGACGGAACTGCCAATCCGGATAAGAAGAACAGCAGTGAAATGAATGAACATGTTTGGGTAAAGGCTGGGGATGGTCCAGACTGGCTTGTTGGCGGCAGTTATATGGTTGTTCGCCGAATTCAGATGTACATTGAAGTATGGGACCGTACTATATTGAAAGAGCAGGAAAATACATTTGGCCGTCACCGTGACAGTGGAGCTCCATTAGGGATGAAGAATGAATTTGATAAGGTTGATTTAGAAGCTAAAGATAAGAATGGAAATCGGATTATTCCAGAAGATTCGCATATGAGTCTATCCAGGGGGGACGGAAAAGCAAAGATTCTGCGGCGTCCTTATTCATATGCGGATGGAATGGATCCTAAAACAGGAAGCTTGAACGCTGGCCTTCTGTTCATTTGTTATCAACGCAACCCAAGTAAACAATTTGTTCCTATACAGGAACGCCTTGCGAAAAATGATAAGCTGAATGAATATATCATTCACCGAGGTAGTGCTGTATTTGCTTGTTTGCCAGGTGTGAAAAAGGGTGGCTATATCGGAGAATCCCTTTTTAGGTAATTGAATTTTAAAAGATAGACGAGAAAATCGCCAGCATGGATGCGTATCCGGGTTGGCGATTTTAGTTCATAAATAAGGAGGGACCAGTATGACTGTTTCTAAATGGAAAAGTGGGATATTGGTTTTAATAGTCAGTCTTTTATTTATTTCATCTGCAGTACGAGTTGTTTCAGCAGGTGAAAATCATGATCAGCTTTTTGTCTATATTGGCGATAGTTTAATGAAGACAAAATCCGGCGACCTTGACGCAGTTTCTGATAATATAGCTCAATTTGAAAAAGAATGGAAAATGATAAAAACGGACAGTGAAGTTGCGAAGAAAGTTGACAAGCAATTATTGGCTGTAAAAAGTGCTGTGAAGAACCAAGCAGACGCAGATGAAATTAAAAAGCAATTATCGGCTTTATCAAGTACTCTAATTACATATGATACAGAGGAAAATCCAGTAGATAAGACGGACTATAAGGACCGGTTACAAGCGTTAATACCCTTAATAGAAGAGTTGGATGCAACGATAGCTGAAGGAGACTTTGTTCAAGCTAAGAGTCAATATGCAAACCTCCTGAATCAATGGACTGACGCTGAGGTTGTTGTCCGGGAGGAAAGTGTTGCTTCATACGGAAAGATTGAAACGGCTATGGCCTTTGTACGGATAGCCATTACACAGGATCCTCCTGATTCGGAAAAAGCCTTAACGAATCTTACTGAATTAAAAGGTTTAATGGAGGATTTTCTTGCTGGTAAGGTTGAAGAAGAAGACCAGAAGGTGACTTATTCACTTGGAGATGTTACACAACTCTTACAAGGAAGCGTAGCCGATATTGAAAAAAATGATATCGATTCGGCGATTGATCAGTTAAATGAAATTTTAACAATTTGGCCTAATGTCGAAGGGGAAGTTTCAACAAGGGACAGCAAGTTATACAGTGATATGGAAACAAAAGTTCCGACCGCAATCAGCCTGTTGCAATCGAAAAAGATAAAAGCAGAGGAAGCGAAGGAAATCGTTTCGGATTTAAACACCCGGTTGCTACCCTTGATTGATGATACGAGCTATACAACATGGGATGCTGCTTTGATTCTTTTACGGGAGGGGCTAGAAGCACTCTTGATTGTAGCTACATTATTATCTTTTCTAAAGAAAATTGGACAAGCTGACAAACAAAAGTGGATTTGGACAGGGGTCGGTGCTGGATTAGCCGCGAGTACCATCTTTGCGGTCATCATCAATATTGTTTTCTCTCAAATTACGGCTGCGTCAAGCCGTGAGTACATTGAGGGAATCACTGGGATAGTGGCAGTATTGATGATGTTGACAATTGGCCTTTGGCTCCATAGTAAATCGAATATCCATGCATGGAATCGTTATATTGGCAAGCGAATGGACCAAGCAATTGCTACAGGTAGTATCGTCTCGTTTGCTTTAATTAGCTTTCTATCCATTTTCCGTGAAGGTGCGGAGACAATTATCTTTTATGCAGGAATGGCGCCGTATATGGAATTGAAGCAGCTATTAAGCGGGATTGCAATTGCCTTCCTCATATTAGTAGTGATTGGTTTTATCATGCTACGTTACAGCGTGAAACTACCGATTACCCTATTCTTTAAAGCAGCAACGATACTCATCTATGTTTTGGCATTTAAGATTCTTGGGGTCTCTATTCATTCACTTCAAGTTTCACAAGTGCTGAAGACACATACGATTACTTCCTTCCCGTTTGTAGAATGGATAGGACTTTATCCGACAGTAGAAACGATACTGCCGCAAGCTGTATTAATTCTGTTGATCTTACTGGCTACCTATTGGGTTAAAAAAAATAATTCTGTACATGCATCTGAATAAAAAAGAGCTGCCTAAGTGAACTGCACCCCAATTGTTAGACAACATCTAACAATTGGAGGTGCAGTTTTTTTGACTAAATATACGATAGACGAAAAATTACATGCAGTTTTAGAGTACTTGGAAGGGAAAAAATCCTATAAATCCATCGCACAAGAAAGAAATGTAGGCTTATCCCCTTTGAAGAGATGGGTCGCTCGCTATCTARAACATGGGATGGAAGGAMTTGCTTCATCCTATACAAATTACACTCTGCCCTTTAAACTAGAGGTACTTAAATATATGAACGAATATGGGGCATCGATCAGCGAGACCGCTGTACACTATAAYCTTCCTTCCGATTCTACACTTTTGAAATGGTCAAATCAGTTKAAGGAAGGAGGTATAGACGCCCTTAAACCAAAGAAAAAGGGGCGTCTATCCATGAAAAAAGAAACCAAGAAAACATCGCCAGCTAATGGCTCTCAAGAAGCACTTCTTGCCGAATTAGAATACTTACGTGCAGAGAATGCCTATCTAAAAAAGTTGARTGCCTTAGTTCAAGAAAAGGAAGCCCTACAAAGAAAGACAAAGCGAAAGTAGTCCATGAACTAAGGAAACAATTTGATTTAAATCTGCTTCTATCCATTTCTAACATGGCACGGAGCACATACTATTATTGGGTAAACGCCTTCGGGCGTGAGGATAAATACACAGAAATGAAATCCCTTATCRAAGAGATTTTCCATACGCATAAAGGGCGTTATGGGTATCGGCGTATCACMCTAGAATTACGTAACAGAGGTACTCGTATCAATCATAAAACAGTTCTCCGATTGATGAATGAACTAGGATTGAAGTCTTTAGTTCGCATGAAGAAATACCGTTCGTACAAAGGGAAAATCGGCAAGATTGCRCCCAACATTCTAGCACGTGATTTCAAGGCAATAAACTCAAATGAAAAATGGGTGACAGACGTCACAGAATTCCATCTAGCTGGGGAGAAACTATACTTATCGGCCATTCTTGATCTGTTTAATGGAGAAATCATCGCCTATAATATCGAATCTCGGCCTGTTTATCCCCTCGTTTCCAAAATGCTGGAKAAAGCCTTTGAWCGCTTGGAATCGAAAGATWCACCCATTCTTYATTCAGATYAGGGCTGGCATTACCAGATGAAACAATATTCGCATGATTTGAAAAGACATAACATTACACAAAGCATGTCCCGTAAAGGAAATTGTCTCGATAATGCGGTCATWGAAAACTTCTTTGGCTTATTAAAATCCGAATTACTCTATCTTCAAGAACTTGAAAGCATGGAGCATTTCAAACAAGAATTAGAAGAATATATCCATTACTACAATCATCAACGAATCAAGGTAAAATTAAAAGGCATGAGCCCGGTAGATTACCGGGTTCATGCCCTCAAGGCTGCCTAATTAAATAAAGTGTCTAACTTTTTGGGTTCACTTCAATTGTCAGTCCTCTTTTGTAGTATCTAGCGCAGAGATCGGCGATAGGAATATTGTTTCCATTGATAGAGGATAAAGCAACCAATGCAGAATCCAAG